>JAICQL010000072.1 GCA_025937895.1 Polyangiaceae bacterium
GACGAACCGCGACGTCCATCGCGTGGCGGAGGTGCTGGTGGCTCGGGACGATCAGGGGCCCCTGCAAGAGCGTTTGGACTACGCCTGGCTGCGCCTGGCCGAGCCGGTGAGCCCGCCGCGCTTCCCGGTTGCCCTGCGGGCGCGCGCCGCGGGGGTGGCCGTGGGCGATGCCATCGTCGCCATCAACGCGGGCGGGGGCGTGCCCATCAAACACGATGGCGGCGGCCGCATCCGTGATCTGCGCGACGGTGTGAACGACTACTTCGTCGCCGACACGGACACGAGCGAGGGCTCCTCGGGCGGCCCCGCTTTCGATCAGGAGCTGAAGCTGGTGGGCACGCTGGCGCGCGGCGCGCCGGACTATGTGCCGACCGCAGAGGGCTGCACCCGTACGGACCGCGAGAGTGATCCGGCGCTCGCCCGCGAGCAGTTCACGTATGCCTTCCGCTCCGTGGAGGGCCTGTGTGAGGTCGATCCGGAGCGCTGGCTGTGTGATCCGAGCTGTGACGAGTGCGAGGTGCCGCCTCCGCCGCTCAGAGGCTCGGAGGAGGGCTGCACTCTTGCGCCACCTGCGGCCAGCTCGCGCGGGCGCATGAGCGGCGCGCTGCTCGCGCTGGCGGTGGTCACGATCGCCCTTCGCCGGCGCCGTTGAGAGCGGGCTGCGATGCCGCGCGTCAAGCGTGCAGCAGCTTGAAGGCGTGGGTCCACTCCTGGCTGGAGAAGCCGGGAATACACCACAGCATGCACAACGGCTCGATGGCGCGCGCGGCGATCACACCGCCCATATCAGCCACCTCCCAGCCAAAGTCGTCCAGGAACTCGCTGACCGTGGCCTTCGCCCCGCGATCACTGCCGCAGATGAACATGGTGGGGCGCCCGGCAGCAAACGTCGGGTTCACCATGACCCCGGCGCCCACACACGAAAACGCCTTCACCAGCTTTGCCTCGGGCACCCGCGACTGGACCCTCTCCATCAGAGACTGGCTGTGATCGGTGAAGAAGCGCAGCACACCTCCCTCGGGCGGACTATCTTCGATCGGGTTGGTGGTGTCGATCACCACCTTGCCGGCGAGCGCCTCGCCACAGGCCTCGACCGCCGCCTCGGTGGCAGTGCCCTTGACGGCCAGCACGACCACGTCGCCATACACGGCGGTCACCGCCAGGGTACCCACGCTGGCGCGCTCCCCGTGGCGCGCGGCCCAGGCCGAGAGCTTCTCCGGGGTGCGCGAGCCCCGCATCACCTCGTGCCCATATTTCAGAAATCCCTCGGACAGAACCTCGCCGACAATTCCGGAACCAATCACTCCGATCCGCATCTGGGCTTCGCCTCCGCGCCACATTTTACGCCGAGCGGAGCGAAGCTGCCATTTCCTTTGCAGCGCCGCGCGCCCGGCACTGATCCCTCTCCTGCGCTGTCGGGGAGCGAAGCTGCTGGGCCCCGCGCAGCATCGCGGCGGGGCCCGGCCGGCGCGGCAAGCTGCCACACCGGCGGCGCTGGGCGGCTCCGCGCGAGCGCGCTCACCAGTGGAACATCGTGCCGTCGGTGCGGCGCGCGACCGGCAAGCTCGCCGCCACATACGGATACTTCTTGGCCTTCTCCTCGTCGATCTCAACACCGATACCGGGCTTGTCGTCGATGGTGCAGTAGCCACGCTCGAACTTATAGTTGACCTTGAACACGTCAAATGCGGGATCGACGTGCGGCATGTACTCCTGCACGCCGAAGTTGTTGACCGCCAGATCGAAGTGCAACGACGCCGCGAAGTTGATCGGCGACAGGTCCGTGGCGCCGTGGAAGCCCATCTGCACGTGGTACACGGCGGCCAGCGCCGCCACCTTCTGCAGGTGAGTGATGCCGCCACCGTGCACGATCGGCATGCGCACGTAGTCGATCAGCTGCTCCGTGATCAGCGTGGTGTAGTCGTAGATGCTGTTGAACACCTCGCCAATCGCGATCGGGGTGGTCGAGTGCTTGCGGATCATGCGCAGACCCTCCTGCAGCTCCCCCGCAACGGGATCCTCCAGCCAGAACAGATCAAACGGCTCCATCGCCTTGGCCAGGCGCGCTGCCTGGCTCGGCGTGCAACGGTGGTGCACGTCGTGTAGCAGATGGAAATCAAAGCCATACGTGGAGCGCACGCGGTCCATCAGCTTGGGCAGATAGCGCAGATAGGGCGCGGTCTCCCACACCTGCTCCTCCGCCACGCCCTTCTGCGCTGGCTCGTACGCCCTGTCCCCCTTCGGCACGCCGTAGGAGCTGGCCACCCCCGGCACGGACGACTGCACGCGGATGGCCACGAAGCCCTCGTCCCGCGCCTTGCCCACGGCGTCCACCGCATCGCCCAGCTCCTTGCCGGTGGCGTGTGCGTACACCATCACGCGCTCGCGGCTCTTGCCGCCCAGCAGGTTGTACAGCGGGGTGCCCAGCGCCTTGCCCTTGATGTCCCAGAGCGCCATGTCGATGGCGGAGATGGCCGTCATCGTCACCGGGCCTCGCCGCCAGTACGCTCCGCGATAAAAGTAATGCCAGATGTCCTCGATGTTGCGCGCGTCACGCCCGATCAAGGCGGGCAGGCAGTGCTCCTCCAGGTAGGCCACCACGGCCTTCTCGCGGCCGTTCAAGGTGGCGTCACCCAGACCGTAGACCCCTGCATCCGTCTCCAGCTTCAGGGTCACGAAGTTGCGCCCCGGGCTGCACACGATGACTTTCGCCGATACGATTTTCACTTGCGATTCTCCGTGCGGCGGCCGCCCTTGGCCTCCGCAGTGCGCGGCACGAATGGATTGTGAATGCCGGGCACGTAGTAGTGCCTGAGCGCCCGCAGCTCCTCCAGCGACTTTTCCGGTGCTTCATAGCCGGCGGGCAGCGGGCGCTGAGAGAACGTCTGGAAGTACTGCACGCAGGCGTCTCGCCACCAGCGCGCCTCCTTCTCCTGGATGCGCAAGAAGTCGGTCACGTGCGCGAAGCGCGCGGTGTCCACCCACTCCTCCAGCGTGGCCCAGCTGGCCTGGAACTTGCGGACGCTGTCCACCCCGCGCTGATAGCAGTGGCACAGCTCCTCCCAGAGCGTGTGCCCGCTCTGCATGCGATGCTCCCAGCTCACGTGATGGAACCAGAGCAGCAGGCGCTCGGGACAGCTCTGCAGGTTGCCATACTGGCTGCGCAGCGGCTCGAAGTATTGAGCCACGGCGTTGCTGCCCGACGCAGAGCGATCGAAGCCGATGCCCTTGGCATCGGCCCGATGATAATAGACCGACGTCCAGTCGGGCCGCCCCTCGCTCACCCAGGGGCCAGGCCCGTAGTGGTGCCCCACCGCCATCTGATGGTGCAGGCCGAGCGGGTTCATGTAGTCCACCACCGCCTCGCGTGACTCCAGCATCAGCTGCGCGGCAGTCTCCACGAAGCTGCTCTCGTTCGAGAAAGTCATGCATAGCCACTCCTCAGCCAGCTGCTGAGCGGAGAGGCCCGGATCCCAGCACAGCCGGCCAAAGGCGTACCAGTTGGCCGCTGCAAAGGGGTGCCCGCACCAGTTGCGATCCGTGCCGATGTTCGTGACCGAGCACATGCCCGTGAGCTCGTGCCCGTGCAGCGAGCCGTCGATCACCCGCGCCACGGTGGAGCCCGGGCCCGCCGCGCCGGTATCGGTGTCCAGACACTCCTTGAACATCGGTGCCAGGAACGCCAGGTGCGTGGCGCAGCCCAGGTACTCCTGCGTCAGCTGCACCTCGAGCATCAGCGGCGTCTTCGGCATGGCGCCGAACAGCGGGTGATGCGGCTCGCGCGGCATGAAGTCGATCGGCCCGTTCTTGACCTGCACCAGCACGTTGCTGCGGAAGCTGCCGTCGAGCGGCACGAACTCGTCGTACGCCTGCTTGGCGCGATCGACCGGCACCTCGTGGTCGTAGACGAAGGCGCGCCACATCAACACGCCGCCGTGCTCCGCCAGCGCGTCTGCCAGCAGGTTGGCGCCCTCGGCGTGGCTGCGCCCGTAGTTTTGCGGCCCGGGCTGGCCCTCGGAGTTGGCCTTGACGACGAAGCCGCCGAAATCGGGGATCTTGCGGTAGATGACGTCGACCCGCCGGCGCCACCAGTCGCGCACGTCCGGATCGCGCGGATCCGCCGTGCTGAGCCCATCCAGCTCGATCGGGGAGCTGAAACGCGCCGTCAGGTACACCCGGATGCCGTACGCGCGAAAGACGTGTGCCAGTGCCGCCACCTTGTCGAGGTAAGCATCCGTGAGCACCAGCGCGTTGGCGTTGACGTTGGTGAGCACGCTGCCGTTGATGCCCACCGAGGCACAGGCTCGCGCATAATCCGTGTAGCGCGGGTCCAGATAGTCGGGCAGCTTCTGCCAGTCCCAGAGCGAGAAGCCCGCGTAGCCGCGCTCCACCGTGCGATCGAGGTTGTCCCAGTGGTTGAGCACGCGCAGCGCCAGGCGCGGCGCCGAGCTGAAGCGCAAGCCAGCCACCTCGCTGCCCATCTGCAGCAGGCGCAGGAACTGGAACGCGCCATACAGGATGCCGAGCTCACTGTTACCGACGATCGCCGTACGCGCAGCTCCGGAGGTGCTGCCGAGCACCGCGAAGCCTTCGCGGCCGAGCTGCGGCACGGCTGCAACGCCCGCGCTGCTGGGCGGGGCGGCACCGCTGCTCGCGGCAGCAGTGGCAGAGCTAGCGCCGATGGCGGCTGGGCTGCCCGCAGCAGCAGCGGCCGGGCTGCCCCCAGCGGCAGCGGCAGAGCCGGTTGCAGCAGTGGCCGAGCCGCCCGCCGTGCCCCCACCCGCATCAGCGGCTGCGGCGGCAGAGGGGCGGCGTGAGAGCGGAAAGTCTTGCAGCTGGGGCGAGTGCGCCAGAGCGAGGATCAGCGCGCCCGGTTGAGCCGGATCCGTGCCCACGGGGACGCTGCGCCCCAGCAGCCCTGCCAGGCCCGTGCGCAGCTCGGCCAGCGCGGCCTGGAGCGTGGGGCTGCGCGAGGCGCCCTCCGCCTCCAGCACCACGATGGAGCTGATTTGCTTCCGGTAACGTTCGAGCAGCTCTGGGTCTGTGACGCGCCGGTAGCGCAGCCAGAGCTCATAGCCGTCTTCATCTGCAGGTCGGTTCACGGGTTACCCATCCGCGGCGGAGGTTGGCATTTTTCCCGTGAGGAGCGAAAGAGCAGCGCGGCGTTTGCCACCCTTTTGGCGCGCCCCCTGACGCGCCAAGGCGCGCCCATTGCCCGCCGGCCGGCGCGCGCGACCTAGCCCTTGACGGCGCCGGCAGCGAGCCCGCTCACGAACTCCTTCTGCAGCGCAAAGAAGAGGATGGCGGGCGGGATGATGGCCAGCAGCGTGCCCGCCAGGAACACGCCGTAGTCCGCCTGATAAATGCTCAGATACGTGCGGATGACGATGGGGGCGGTCAGGTTGCTCTGGCTCTGCAGGAAGATGTTGGGCGCGAAGAATGCGTTCCACTGCGCCAGGAAGACGAACATGCAGAAGGCCGCGCTCATCGGCTTGACCAGCGGCATCACCAGCCGGAAGTAGATGGCAAATTCACTGCAGCCGTCGATGCGCCCCGCGTCGATCAGCTCGTTCGGCACAGATATGATGGCCTGCCGGAACAGGAAGATGCCGTATGCGCTCACCGCGCCCGTGAGCAGCAGCCCCGGGATGGAATCGATGAGTGAAAAATCGACGAACATCTTGTACACGGGCGCGAGCAGCAACACGCCGGGGATCATGGTCGCGCCGATCATGAAGGTCATCAGCACGCGCTTGCCACGGAAGTCGTATTTGGACAGCGCGTAGCCGGACAGCGACGAGAAGAAGAGCTGCAGCACGGTGCTCACCGTCGTGTACACGGTCGAGTTGAGCAGGTACTCCCAGTAGTAAACGACACCCGTCACCCCGCGCTCACCCGCGAACAGACGACGAAAGTTGTCCAGGTTCATGGTCTTGCTCGACCACTGATCCAGAGGCGGAAAAAAGGCGTATTCGTTCAGTACCGACTTGTCCTTAAACGCGGCCGCCAGCAGCCACACGAAGGGCGAGAGCACCGCGATGCAGGCCAGGGCCAGCACCACCGCGCGCAGGTAGCTGATGGCCAGGCGGGGCCGGCGGGGCGATGCCAGGTACAGCAGGGGGAAGATGCCGAACAGTACCAGCAGCGTGATCTGCAGCGCGTTCATGCCAGCCTCACTCGTGCTCCGAGGCCCGCGAGACGCGGTACTGCACGAAGCTGAAGGTCATGATCATCAGCGCCACGATCCAGCCCACTGCCGAGCCCAGGCCCAGATCACCCGAGCGGTAGGCGACCTCGTTCAAGTAGGTGATCACCGTCAGGCCAGAGTCGTCTGGACCGGCGCCGTTGGTATTGTAGAGCAGGGCCAGCGGCATCTCGAACAGGTTGAAAGAGCCGATGGTGCTGAGGATGAACACGAAGATGACCACGTGGCGGATCGAGGGCAACGTCACGTTCCAGAACACCTGCCAGCGGCCGGCGCCGTCGATGCGCGCCGCTTGCTCCAGCTCTTTGTCCACGTTCTGCAGCGCGGCCAGGAAGTAGACCATGTTGAAGCCGACGTAGAGCCAGAGCGAGATCAGCACCAGCGCCGGCATCACCATCTTGGGGTCTTCCACCCAGCGCCGCTCCAGCCCCCAGCCCACGAGCGCGTGCAGCGTACGGTTGACCAGGCCGTAGCGCGGCGTCAGCAGCACCCCGAACAGCACGCCCACAAACACCGGCCCGACCAGGTTCGGTGAGAACAAGATCAGCCGGAAGAGCCCCTTGAGCCGCTGCTCCAGCTTGCTGGTGCCCGAGTTGAGCAAGACGGCCAGGCCCAGCGCCAGCGGCAGCTGCACGAACAGGCTGCAGCACGTGTACACGATCGTATTGGTGAGCGCGCTGTGGAAGCGCACGTCCTGAGCCAGGAACAGGAAGTTATCCAGCCCGACGAAGACCTGCGAGCGAGGACCGTTCGTCTGATAAAACGCCAGCGCGATCGCGCGCAGGAAGGGATAGACGAAGAAGACCGAGGTGAGCAGCAGGTAAGGCAGCAGGAAGATGTAGGGCGCTTTTCCCTTGTAGTAGCGCCGCGGCGGCCGCACGGGCTTGCTGCGCTCGACCTCGCCGCTGGCAGCGCCGAGGGAAGGCTCGAGATCGACTACGCCCTGCATCCGCTTCGACTCCTGCTCCTTCGCCCGAGGGTCACTCCCCGGGCTCGCTCTCTGCCGCGGCCACTTCTGCCTCCGCCAGCCGCCCGTGCCGGTCCGACCAGACCTTCAGGTACGCCGCCGCCCGATCCAGCTCTGCCTGCACCTTCTCGCGCAGGCCCTGCTCGCCATACTGCTCGTAGTAGATGCCGCTGCGGGTGATGGCTTGATCCAGCTTGCTCTGCGCCGACTTGTACACGGGCGAGGCGTAGACGACGGGCGTGTCCGGAGCGAGGCGCGCGTATTCAGCCCCCACCCGCTGCCCGCTGTAGAACTCGTTGGGCTGCTGGAACTCGGGCATGTTCCACGCCTCTTTCAGTGGCGGGATGATGTTCGTGGCCAGGAAGCGGGCGCCCAGATCGGCAGGGTTGAAGTACAGGAACTTGGCCAGCTCCCATGCCAACTCCGGGTGCTTCGACGTCTTGCTCAGGGTGAGACCCGTCATGCCCCAGGTGGAGGTGCGCCGCCCGCCCTTGCGCCAGGCCGGCAGCGGCATGAGCGCCATCTTGCCCTTCAGCTTCTCCGCGTTGGTCTGGATCTGATAGGAGCGCCAGTCCGGGCAAAACACGAACAAGAGCAGCCCATCCATCAGCGCCCTGAAGAAGGGCTGCCCCGCGTTCAGCCCCGCATCGAACGAGATCCGCTGTGGCCCGCGAGTCTGGCGCAGGTACCACATCACCGTCTCGACCCCCACCGGCCCGTTGAACGCCACCTGCCCGTTGGCATCGAACAGGTCCACGCCCTGCTGGCGCAGCAAGGTCCAGAAGCTCCAGTTGCCGTTTCTCTGCAGCTCCAGCGCGTAGCGATCGATGGCGCCGTCCCCGTCGAGATCGGCCGTCACCTTCTGGCCCATGGCCACGAAGTCGTCCCAGGTCTCCAGCTTGCTGACGTCGATGCCCAGCTCCTCGATGAGATCTCGACGGTATGCCAGCATCACGGGGTGCACGTCGTGCGGCAGCGCGTAGACTCGCCCGCGCGCCATCCAGGGCACGAAACGGCTCTCCACCACCCGATGATCGAGGCCCTCGGCGTGGATGCGGTCCGTGAGATCAGAAAAGCCAAAATCTTCCACCGGCCCGCGCGTGAAAAAGCCCAGCGAGCCCTCGCTGATCTCCGCCAGATCCGGCACGTCCGTGTTGGCGACGATGGCCGCCTGCAGGCGCGCTTCGAGCGACTGAAAGTCGTAGCGCTGCACGTCCACCTTTACCCGATGGCGGCGCTCGAACTCGGGCACGGCCGCCACGTACGCCGCGTAGTGCTGAGCTGAAAACGTTGCCACGACGAGATCCGCCGGGCGGGTGCGCCGGTGGCGCATCGCAAACGCCAGCGACGAGAGCACAGCAATGACCAGCAAGGCCAGAGGCGCCTTGCCGTAGGGAAATCGGTCGAGCATGGCCAGACGTGGCCCCACGGGTGCCACCGGCGCCCCAAGCCACGTGAGCCCGATATTATACGCTTCGTCGCGATCGGCCAATCACCAAAGCCGCGCCCGGACGAAGTCGAAGCTCGCCGCGCGCGGAGCCAGCCCCGCACCTCACGCGCCGCGGCGCCGGTACCTGCAGCCCCGCGCAGCGATGAGAGCAGATAATTCCCTCGAGCCTTTTCTCTGTGCGCTCACCTACCTGCTTGCGAGTTCACCTGCGCGCGCTTCGCTGCGCGCGCAGGGGCCCCAGGAAGGGGCAGCTCACAGCCAGCGGATCAGCGCGGATCCGCTGGGCTTGCCAGGCGAGGCAGGTCCACTATCATCTTCCCTCCGCATGGCAGAAGTCATCCTGAAGAACGTGGGCAAGGTGTACGAGGGCAACGTCAAGGTCGTCGATGACCTGAACCTCCACATTCAGGATGGCGAGTTCATCGTGCTGGTGGGGCCCTCCGGCTGCGGGAAATCGACCACATTGCGCATGATCGCGGGCCTGGAGGACATCACCAGCGGCACTATCCAGATCGGTAACCGAGTGGTGAATGATGTGTCCCCCAAGGATCGGGACATCGCCATGGTGTTCCAGAGCTACGCTCTGTACCCGCACATGACCGTGTTCGAGAACATGGGCTTCGCGCTCAAGCTGCGCAAAGTACCCAAGCTCGAGATCGAGAAGAAGGTGCGGCGCGCCGCCGACATCCTCGGCATCGTGCCCCTGCTCGATCGCAAGCCCAAGGCGCTCTCCGGCGGGCAGCGCCAGCGCGTGGCGCTGGGGCGCGCCATCGTGCGCGATCCGCAATGCTTTCTGTTTGACGAGCCGCTCAGCAACCTGGACGCAAAGCTACGGGTGGAGATGCGGGGCGAGCTGCGAGAGCTGCACGAGCGCCTGCGCAGCACCACGGTGTACGTCACTCACGATCAGGAAGAGGCCATGACCCTGGGTGACCGGGTGGTGGTGATGAAAGACGGCATCGCGCAGCAGATCGGCAGCGCCGCCGAGATCTACCACAACCCTCAGAACCGCTTCGTCGCCGGCTTTCTGGGCAGCCCCTCGATGAACTTCCTCGACGGCCGCCTGGTGCAGGAGGGGGATCGCCTGTACTTCGATGAAGGCACCGGCAAGCTGCCCGTGCCCGAGGTGGCTGCGCAGCGGCTGAAGGGTCATGTGGGGCGCGAGGTGGTGCTCGGGGTGCGGCCGGAGCTGCTCAGTGACGCGCAGCACGCGCACTTCCAGACCAACGGCAACAGCCTGCAGGTCACCGTGCGGCAGGTGCAGATGCTGGGCGATTGCCTGCACGTGTACCTGGCCACGGAGCGGCACAAGAACCTGATCGCCTCCGTGGACGGCTATGCCCAGTTCCGCGCCAAGGATACCGTGCCGATCTACATCGACATGAGCCGCTCGCTGTTCTTCAGCGCGGATGATGCAGGCGCGCGGCTCAGCGGACCGGCCTCCTGAGCTCCGCCCCCCCGGCGGCCGCAGGTAAAGCTGCCGCGGGTAAAGCTGCCGCAGGTAAAGCTGCCTCTGGACGGCGCTGCGACTCAGCTGACCGAGAAGGTGTGACGCATGTTGTGCCGGTAGGTCTGCCCGGGCCGCAAGACGACCTGCTCCTGCCACGCCGGCACGTTGATCGCGTTGGGAAAGGCCTGCGTTTCCAGGCACAGGCCCGCGTATTGCGCGTAGCGCTGGCCACCCTTGCCCACCAGAGAGCCGTCCAGGAAGTTGCCCGTGTAGAACTGCACACCGGGCGCGTCCGCCTCCAGGGTCATCACCCTTCCCGAGCCCGGGTGGACCACGCGCGCCACCGGACGCATCTGCGCGGCTGGCCCCTGGACGACCCAGTTGTGATCGAAGCCGAGCGGCTCGTTGGCAACCCGCGCCAGATCACGCCCGACGGGCTTGGCTGGGCGGAAATCGAACGCCGTGCCCTCCACCAGCCGGACCTCCCCCGTGGGCACGACGGGATCACCCGGCGTGAACTCCTCGGCCATCAGCGTGACCTCGTGATCGAGGATCGAGCCGGAGTGATGGCCACCCAGGTTCCAGTAGGTGTGGTGCGCGAGGTTGATCACAGTGGGGCCATCCGTCGTGGCCGACATGGCCACGAGCAGCTGATCATCGTCGGTCAGCGTGTACTCCACCTGTGCCTCCACTCGCCCAGGATAGCCCGCGTCGCCGTCAGCGGAGACATGGCGCAGGCGCACCCGGGGGCCCAGCGCGGACAGCTCCGTCTCGGCAGTCCACAGCGCGCGATCCCAGCCGTGCTGGCCACCGTGCAGGTGGTGAGGGCCGTCATTGGCCTCCAGCGCGTAGCGCTTGCCGTCGAGCGTGAACGCCGCGCCGCGGATGCGATTGGCGACGCGGCCCACGGTCGCACCAAAGAATGCGGTGTGCGCCGCGTAGCCCTGCAGGCGCTCGAAGCCCAGCACCACGTCTGCCAGGCGACCCTGACGGTCGGGCACGTGCAACTCGGTGACCGTCGCCCCGTAGTTGCTGAGCCGCAGCACGCGGCCGCGCTGATTGGTCAACGTGTAGAGCTGCGCGGCGCGCCCCTCGACCTCACCAAATTCCGTGCACTCGATTGCTTTCATGTCCCTGGTCGACCTGTGCTTTCTACCTGTAGCTAATAGCCCAGCCGGCGCCGGCGCGCGGCGGTTGCCCAGGCGCTGGGCAATTCGCCCGGCGCTGCTCCGGCGAGAGCGCGCGGAGCCTCCGCGCTGCGCTGCCCCTCGGCCAGGGTGGCCAGCAGCACCGCCGCCGCCATCGCCTGATCCGGCTCGTGCAGGGGCGGGGCCTCGCTGGCCAGCAAGAGCTGGCGATTGCGCTCGATGAAGCCGGTATCGTAGCGGCCCGAGACGAACTCGGGCACGCGCAGCAAGCGCCGCTGGAAATCCAGGTTGGTGGTCAGCCCGCGCACGTCGTATTCATCCAGCGCGCGGCGCATGCGCTCCACGGCCAGCGCGCGGGTGGGCGCCCAGGCGCACAGCTTGGCGATCATCGGATCGTAGTCAAAGCCCATCCGATAGCCCGTGCACACACCGGCGTCATGGCGGATGCCCGGTCCCTCGGCTGCGCTCAGGTATTCCACCAGCCCCGGGCTGGGCAGGAACCCCTTGCTCGGATCCTCCGCGTAGATGCGGCACTCGATGGCAGCGCCTCGACGGGAGACGTCCTGCTGCGTGTAGCCCAGCGGCTCCCCCGCGGCCACCCGCAGCATCTCGCGCACCAGGTCCAGACCCGTGCACAGCTCCGTGATCGGGTGCTCCACCTGCAGGCGCGTGTTCATCTCCAGGAAGTAGAAGTTGTTCTCGGCGTCGACCAGGAACTCGAACGTGCCGACCGAGTCATAGCCGACCGAGCGAGCGCCGCGCAGCGCCGTCTCGCACAGGCCCTGCAGTGCCGCTTCCGGCAGATGCGGGCTGGGGCTCTCCTCCACCACTTTCTGGTGGCGGCGCTGCACCGAACAGTCGCGATCGTACAGATGCACGAGCCCGCCGTGGCGATCGCCCAGCACCTGGATCTCGATGTGGCGGGCCTGAACCACCGCCTTCTCCAGGTACACGGTCGCATCCGCGAAGGAGCCGAGCGCCTCGCGCTGTGCGCGCTCGAAGGCGGCGGGCAGTTCCGCCGCTTCCTGCACCAGGCGCATGCCGCGCCCTCCCCCGCCCGCTGCGGCCTTGAGCATCACCGGATAGCCGAGCCTGGCAGCCGTGGAGCGCGCCTCCTCCAGCGTCGCCGCCGGACCGCCGGGCACGATCGGCACTCCCGCGCGCGCCATCAGCGCACGCGCCTCTGGCTTGCGCCCCATGCTCTCGATGGCCTCCGCGTTGGGCCCCACGAAGGTGACCCCCTCGGCGGCGCAGCGCCGGGCGAAGCCAGCGTTCTCGGATAGAAAGCCGTAGCCCGGGATCAGCGCGTCGCAGCGCGCGCGATGCGCCACCCCGAGCAGCTTGTCCGCGGACAGGTAGCTCTCGGCGGCGGGCGCGGCGCCCAGCAGATACACCTCGTCCGCGTGATCGAGGTGAGGCGCGTCGCGGTCCGCCTCGCTGTACACGGCGACCGACGGCACCGCCATCTCGCGCAGCGTGCGCAGGATGCGCACGGCGATCTCGCCGCGATTGGCCACCAGCACCTTGCGAAACATGCGCGGCAGTGTCCCGAATCTCTCCGGCAGGACCAAGCCAATAGCGCGCCTGCGCTAACGATTGCTCGGAGCGGAGCGCTGCGGCGCGCCGGGGTGCAGCCAGCGCTGGCGGCGAGCGGTGCGCCGCCTCAGGGCGCTACGCCTGCGGCCCAGCGGATGCCGCCCAGCAGATGCTGGAGGTAGAGCGGATCGCTATATAGCTCGGAGCGATGACCGATCGCCGTGTACCAGGCGCGGCCCCCGTCGAACTCGTGGCACCAGGTGATGGGGTGGTCGCTGCCCATGGCCCCGATCCCGGGCGTGTAGCTGGACTCGTCCAGGCGCAGCAGCACGGTGACGGCGCTGCGCGGATTGGCGCGGAAGTTGTACCACTCGTCCTGCAAGCTGAAGCGCGCCGGCAGGTGCTCGGTGGAGGCGTGAGCCGCCTGCTCCACGTCGAGCTGCGCCGTCTGGATTGCAGGATGCATCAGGAACCAGGCGCCGTTGCCGAGCAACTGCCCGTACCAGGGCCAGTCGTACTCCGTGTCGCTGGCAGCGTGGATGCCCACCCAGCCACCGCCCCCCTGGATGTAGCGCTGAAAGGCGTCCTGCTGTTCGTCGTTCAGCACGTCTGCGGTGGTGCTGAGAAAGAGCACCACGTCATAGCCGCTCAGCGCGGCATCGTTGAACGTGGTGGCGTCCTCCGAGGCATCCACGGCGAAACCGTTCTGTGTGCCCAGCTGGCGGATGGCCTCGGTGCCTGGCCCGATGGAGTCGTGGCGGTAGCTCAGGGTGCGCGAGAAGACGAGCACCCTCTCCAGCGCCGGCGGCTCACCGGGCCCACCAGTGCCCGGCTGGAGCGGCAGCTCTCCACCCGTGCCTTCGGACTCGCTACCTGCAGAGCCGCTGCCTTCGGAGCCGCTGCCTTCAGAGCCACCGCCTGCGGAGCCACTGCCCTGAGAGCTCGGCAGCAATGGCGCGGCGCCGGTGGAGCCCATCTGAGGCGAGCTGTCACTGGAGGAACCTGCAGCGCCGGGACCAAAGGGCGCACCCTCCGAGGGCTCCGCCCCGGAGCACGCCAGGGCGCTCGCCATGAGGCAGAAGGCACCAGCCGCGCGCTGAAGGCCCATACGAAGCGAGGGCATGTCACCAGCCTAACCACAGCCCGGCCCCCTCACAACGGCAGACTGAACGCCGTGCAACTCGACCCCGTTGCAGCGCTGCAATTCGCGCACCGCGGCATTCACGCGGCGCTGGCTCAGACAGTATCGACGCTACGGGGCGAACGCGCAGTGCCTCGTTTCACTACATGCCCGTACCGGAACGGGTGAAGCGCGGCCCCTCACCCTCCGTCACGGAGCAGGCGCCGCCTTGAAGACCTGATCGCGCGGGTGAAAACCGTCAGCAATCACGGTCTGCTCCAGGTTCTCCCGGGTCACCGTGACCACGTCGTGGAAGATCGATGGCACGTCGATCTTGCCGTTATTGGTCCCGGCGCTGGCGATGACCGGCTTGCCCTTGATCATGTTGATGGCCACCTCCGTGGCCTTGCGTGCCAGCTGATCCACCGGCTTGTAGATGGTCATCGACTGCTCGCCGCCCACGATGCGCTGACACGCCACCAGCTCGACATCCTGCCCGGTGACGATCACCCTGCCCGCGATGCCCTCCTCGCGCAGCGCCTGGATGGCTCCGCCTGCGGTGCCGTCATTGGAGGCGAGCACGGCGTCGATCTCGCGACCGAAACGGGTGAGCGCCGCATTCATGATGCGCTTGGCATTCTCCGGCTTCCAGTCGTCGGCCCAGTCCTCGTGCACCACCTGCACCACCCCGCTGGCAATCGCCTTCTCCAGCGCGGCATCCTGCCCCTCCTTGAACATGAAGGCGTTGTTGTCCGTCTTCGAGCCGTAGATGCGCACCAGGCGGATGGGATTGCTCTTGCTGCGGCCCTTCAGCTGCTCGAGGATGTACTCCGCCTGCAGCGCGCCCACCCTGCGGTTGTCGAAGGTGACGTACAGGTCCACGTCGCTGTCGGCGATCAGGCGATCGTACGAGATCACCGGGATGCCGGCGGCGTGAGCCAGCCCCACTGCCTTGGCCATGGCCTTGCCGTCGTGCGGCACGATCACGATCAGATCCACCTGGCTGGTGATGAGCGACTCCACGTCCTTTACCTGCGTGTTGTCGTCGCTGTTGGCGGACAGCACGATCACGTCAGCACCCAGCTCGGCCGCGCGCTGCTTGAACGCATCGCGATCCCGGCCCCAGCGCGCCTCCTTCAGGGTGTCGAGGGAGAGCCCGATGGTGATGCGCTTGCCCGCGCCCGGCTTCTCCACGCTGGCGGCGCACGAGTCCTGCCGGAGCACGAGGCCAATGATGATGCTCAGCGCCAGGGACGCGGCGACCAGGACGGATTTCACGCTCATGGGGCGGAAGCGTAGCCACAAAGACAGGCTACGGGCTACGGCCGCCCGATGATCCGGGGCGCGGGCGCTACTCGAGCGCTCGCTGGGTGAAGTGCGGCTCGCCAGCCAGCGAGGCCAGGTAGTCGACGAAGCCGATCTCGCCGCTGATGAAGGCCCCGCGGCGCGACTCCGCGGCGCAGCTCAGCTCCTCACCAAAGGCGAAGGTGGCAAGGTTCTGGCTCACGCACTCGTGCACGAGCGGCAGCTCCGCCAGCTGCGTCATCAGATCCTCCTGGCCATCGAACTCGAACAGCGTCTGCCCCGCCTGGGGCACGTGGCTGCGCGTGTCGATGGGCAGACTGCCCTCGTCCTTCCGGTACTTCCCGGCTTCGTCGAAGTGCTCGAAGCCGAAGCCGATCGGATCCCACCGGCTGTGGCAACCCTGGCAAGCGCCCGTGGCGTGCTGCTCGGCGTAGCGCTGGCGAGTGGTGATCTCTCCCTCCACCGGAGGCTTGAGCTCCGGGATGTTGGGCGGCACGGGCGGCACGTCGTTGCACAGCAGGTTCTTGTAGATCCACAGCCCACGCTTCGTGGGGGACGAGCCGTTGGGCTGGGCCAGGGTGGCCAGCACGGACCCCTGCGCGAGCAGCCCGATGCCATAGCCCTCCGGCCGCGGCACGGGTTGATAGTCCTGCGCCGGCATGGACTCCGGCGGGAACTCGTAGAACGTGGCCAGCGCCCGGCTGGGCGTGGTGAAGTCGGCCGTCAGCAGCTCGCGAGCGCCACCGCCGCGGTTGAACACCACCTCCTCGATGAAGTGGCGCGTCTCCTCCAGCATCGCCTCGCGCTGCTCGGCGAAGCCCTCCACCCCCGCCTTGGCGATGGTGGTGATGCGCGCGTGGCCCACATAGGCCTCGAAGAAGCTCTGCACCACATCGCGCCCCGAGCTCATCAGCAGCTCCTTCGCCGTCTGAACCAGAACCTCGGGCGAGGACAGCTCGCCGCGCGCAGCGCGATCGAGCAGCGCCTCGCTGGGAGCGCTGCCGCTGAAGGTGTAGGAGAGCTCGCTGGCGATCTCGAACTGGTCCAGCACCACCCGCTCGCCCTGCACCGCGCCGATCTCCCGCCGGTACACGAACTCCGGCGACTCGATCAGCGCGCGCGTCAGCCAGCCCACGCTCTGCGCGAAGCTGCCCGTGGCCGTGAACGCCGTGTTCCAGAACTCGAGGAAGTTGGTGCGCTCGCTGGCCGTGAGCGGGCGCCGGAACAGCCGCCGCCCTTGCGCATCCAGGAACTGGCCGGCGCAGGTGGCCTCTGACCCGGGCGCGCACGGCAGCACGGCGGCCTGGGCGGCCGCGACGGCCTCCCCCACGCTCTCCGCCGTGGTGGCGAGCTCGCGCGCGGCTTGCTTGCTCACCACGAGCAGCTCGTTGTCATTGTCAAAGCCGCTCGCCCCGACGCTGTCGGCGCTCAGCGCCGACGCCCAGCCCGCGCCCAGGCTCGGGAAGATGTCGCGCAGGCTCTGCTCCAGCTCACGCCGGGTGAGCCGGCGCAAGCCGGGGGTGCCGAGCGCCGGGCTCTCGCAGGAGCTGGTCCACTCGCCACCGCCGCCGCCCCCTGGCGCATTGGGATCCACGCTACCGGGACCCGTGGGCCCGCCGACGCTGGAGCTGCCGGCCGCGCCCGGCTGACTGGGAGCGACCGTGTTGCCGGGCCCCACGCCGCCAGGGCCGCCATCGCCACCGGCGCTACAAGCCAGCGCCAGCAGCACGGCTGCGCCTGCCAGGACAGGGCCTCGCTTCGAGATCGCGCCTCGCTTCGAGATCGCGCCCCGCTTCGAGATCGCGCCTCGCTTCGAGATCGCGCCTCGCTTCGAGATTGCACCCCGCTCGTTCTTTCCTCTTGCAGCCATGGCCATCCCACTCTTCCGCTGCTCTGCGCTCATACCAGGATCTCCGTCAACGGATTGGTGGCGTTGCCGAATGAGGC
Organism: Polyangiaceae bacterium; assembly: GCA_025937895.1. Classification (GTDB taxonomy): domain Bacteria; phylum Myxococcota_A; class Polyangia; order Polyangiales; family Polyangiaceae; genus SZUA-265. Next base: position 17,129 of record JAICQL010000072.1, read on the forward strand.
TGCCTGCACGCCCATGGCGCGGCACAGCGCAAGATAGATGTCACCCGCAGGGCGATCCGTACCCGCCGCGTTCGGGTTGACGTTGACGACCTGGCCCGTGCGCAGCGCACCGCCGCCACCGCCGATGGTGATGATGGGCATGTAGGCGTAGGCGTTGGGGGTAGCCCCCAGCTGGATGGGCTGCGAGCGCGACGTGTGCCAGGCACCCTCACCGATCTCGGAGAAGGCGTAGATGATGGTGTTGTCGATCACCTGGCGCTGCGGGTCCGCCGGATCCTGCACCATCAGGCGCGAGACCACGTGCTCCACCAGCTGCTGATAAAACCACTTCTGCGCGTTGGCAAAGGGGGTGCGGGGCTCGAGCGCCAGGCCATTGCCCTGCGCTTGCGGCCCCGTGTGCGAGAGCGCGCTGTGGTGCGAGCCCGGCGAGCCCATGAACGCGAAGTTGATGTCCGCGTTGGCGTACATCGCCTGCACCGCGACGACCGGCGTGGCGTTGCAGATGATGGCCTGCGCCGCCACCTCCAGCTGCGCCGCGAGCAACCGGGGAAAGTTATCCTCGCTCAGGAAGAACTCATCGCTCTGGCCCTGAGCGGCGGCGCGCAGCGCCTCCACCGCCGGCAAGGAGGGGATGCTCTCGCAGCTCTGCTGGCCTACCGCGCCCGTGCGCAGGGCCTGCACCGCCTCGAGATGGACCTGCAGCTTGCTCTGCGCCCGGGTGACGCTGCGCAGCTCATTGCTCAGCGAGCTCAGCTGGCTCTCGGTCAAGCTGGTCAGCGCCTCGCGCAGCTGCTGCTTCACCGCGGCCTGAGGATCGCTAGTGCCAACGCTGGAGAACGTGTTCTGGAAGGCGAGCAGCGGGTTCTTCTCCGGCACCACGGGCTGCCCGTCCCACATCAGCTTGCCGTCTTTGTCGATGCCCCAGACGCGATGCGCGATGGCGCCGAGCACCAGCGGACGAGCGCCGAGACCATTGGCGATGACGTGCTCGAAGGTGGTGCGCGGCGTTGCCTCGTCGTTGGCGGTGCCGTAGTTCGAGAGCACCGTCAGGATGCCCTCGTGCGTGCTGGCGCCCGGGTACTCGAAGCCCTGCAGCACGTTGACGTACTGCTTGTATTGCTCCAGCGGCTCCAGGATGTTCACGCGGCCCTGGCCCACGAACGTGAACTCACTGCCGGTGACGATCGGGTTGAAGTGCTCCGGCGGCATGCCGTGCGGAGTGAAGAAGATCATCAGCCGCTTGGGGCGCGCTTCCTGCGCATGTGCCGTGGCCGAGCGGCACAGCTCCCAGGCGAGCGGAGCGGTGAGACCAAGGCCGAGCGCCTTGAGGAACAGCCTGCGCTCGAGACCCCGGCGGGCCCGCGCGAGTCGAGTGTGTTCTTGCATGGAGGCGGCTCGAATCTCCCACGAATCGGGCTCGTCGACTAGCCTGGAAGCAGCGCCATTCCTGCTGCGTCCTGCCGCATCCAATGCGATCTCGCCCCGCTGTTACTCCGGAGTCACTCCGGAGTCACTCCGCACGGCTCCGGACGGCCCGAACGGCTCCGCCCTGCTCGAACGGCTCCGCCCTGCTCCGAACCTCGTGCCAGCGCCGCGCTGCTGCATTGGGACGGTTCGTTGCGGCGCAGCGCGAGTTTTTCATGCCGCGCTTCGCATCCCGCTGCCGGCAGCGGGCACCGTGAGATCGCAGTGGGCCATGCAATGGTGGCACGCGAGCGGCCGCAGCGCGCTACGGTGTGACGGCATTCCATGTGTCCCGCAACGCCCGAGCAGGATGAGCCCCGGCACGGTGCTGCCGAGCAGCGTGATCACCGTGATCTCCAGCAGCGCGGCCCGTTCGCGCGCCTGCTCGCGCAGGAGCCGGTGCAGGTGGCCGAGCTGGATCCTCGCCAGGTCGCGGCCGGCGCGGGGCTGTTCGACGACGAGGCGGGCGCCGTCGCCCACGCCGTCGAATCGCGGCGGCAGCAGTACACGGCGGGGCGCGTGCTGGCGCGGCAAGCCTGGGCGCAGCTGGGCGTGCCGGCGCTGCCGCTGCTCAGCGACGAGCAGCGCGTGCCGCGCTGGCCCCCCAGCGTGGTCGGCTGCATCAGCCACACTCACGGCTGGTGCGCCGCCGCAGTGGCGCCCGCAGCGCAGGTGACGGGCATCGGCATAGACGTCGAGGCCGCCACGCCGCTCGACGTGGAGCTCTGGGAACGCATCTGCCGCCCGGAGGAGCGGGCTCTGCTCGCGGCCTACCCGGAGTGCGCCGCGGGGCTGTTGGCCAAGGCGGTGTTCAGCGCGAAGGAGAGCATCTACAAGGCGCTCTACCCGCGGGTGCGGGTGTTCCTCGACTTTCAGGCCATGCACATCGCGCTCGCGCCGCAGGCGGCGGCCGGCATCTCGCGCTGGCAGGCGACGCTACGCGCGCCGTGGGGTCCGTTTGCAGCAGGGCAGAGCTTCGAGCCCGGCTGGCTCGGCATCGACGCCGAGTGGGTGGTGACGGGCGTGGTGCTGCCGGTGGCACCGCTGCCGGTCCCCTCACGGCGTGAGTAGTAATCCAGACGCCACGCCGTTACCGGAGCGCCACGTCATCCCGCGGCCGCGGAGAGTGCGGCGACCAGCTCGACGAAGCTGCCGGCGGAGTCGAGCGCGTGTGCCGCGGGCGCCGGCAGCACGTCCCGCTCGCAGGCGGCCAAGAGCTCGCTGCAAAAGCCCCGGGCCAGCTGCAGGTGCGCCGCGGCGAGCTCCGCCGCTGGGCGCTCGTGCAAGCCCCACAGATCCACCAACCACAGGCGCTGACTCGCATCCACGCTGAAGCGATGCAGCGCGGCGTCCGGAAGGGCGAGCCCCTGCGCCGCAAGGGCGGCGAGCATGCGGCAAGCCTCCGCACACCACCCCAGCAGCAGCTCCGGCTCCAGCTCCCCGTCCTGCGCGCGGCGAGAGAGCGGAGGGCCTTGCCACAGCAGCGCCAGGTAGGGCAGCGCCGGGCCCGCAACACCGGGGACGCTACCCTGCTCCAGCACTGGCGCGATGCCCGGCACGAGCCCACGCTGCCGCAGCTCCGAGTGCTGCGAGAGCTCCGCGGGTGCGGCCGCGTCGGCCACACGCACCAGCGCCTCGCGCTGGCTGGGAAGATGAAAGGCGCGCTGCCAGCGCTCGCTGGCCAGCGCGCTGGACCCAGCTGGCTGAGCGCTGCTCTCGACCTCGTCTGCCGGACCGTGGCGGTGGCGACGCCGCTGCGAGCGCCGCGAGCGCAGCTCGAGCGCCAGGTTGCCGACGCGCTGCCCGGCGAGCAGCCCGAGCCATTGCGCCGCGAAGCTCCCCTCGCCGCCGGTGGCGGCCTCGCTCTGCAGCAAGGTGCGGGCTGGCTGTTCCAGGCCCGCCCGCAGCAGCGCCGAGGCGAGCGCCCGCGCGGCAGCGGTGCGCTCCACGCCGTCACGAAACTCGAGCGCGCCGAACAGGCTGATCAGCGCTGCGCCGGGGGCCTGCGACTCGCGCGCCTGCACCTGGCCGCCAGCAGCCCTGCCCAGCGCATCGCAGCCAGCAGCCAGCAGCTGGCGGCGCAGCGGCTCCGGCAGCTCCTGCAGGCTCTCGCGACTGGCGCCGAGCATGAGCAGCGCACCGGCGCGCACCTGCTCCAGGGCCAGCCGCTCGCCGTGCGGCTCGCGCCGCGCCGAGCGGCGCGTCAGCGCGCGGTGCAAGCTGCGCAGCGGCAAGAGCAGCTCCGCCAGCGAAGCCGGCCACACCTCGCTCGAGCGGTCGAACGCGGAGCGAAAGGCCGCACCCGAGAGCAAGCTGAACATGAACACCGGCAGCTCGCTGGGCGGGAAGACGTCCACCACCAGCTGCAGCAGGTCGCGCATCTGCGCCGCCGAGGTCTCGGCAAAATCCAGGCGCTCCAGCGCCTGGGTCAACGCCGCCGCGGCCTGCCGTGGATGCGCCGACGCCTTCACCGAGCGCAGGAACTCGATCAGGTACGGCACCTCTGGCTTGAAGCGCACGATGCCCGCCAGAAAGTCCGTGGCCTGCGCGGCAGGCATCTGGGCTGCCGCGTGCAGCACGCGCGAGCGATCCAGCTTGGAGAGCAGGTGCAGACAGAGCCCGCGGTGCGTGGGCTCACGCCGCCCGTTGAGCAGCAGGTCTTCCGCCGCGTTGACCTTGAGCTTGAGCGCATGGCGGTGCTCGCGCAGAAAGCGCAGCGTGGCCTTCATCCGCGCCACCTCCGCGGCGCTCATCGGCGCCTCGGGATCGCGATCGAGAGTGGGCGGCCGCGCTTCAGCGATCACCGCTGCGGCCGACACGGGCGCTGCGGGAGCCTTGGTGCGGCGGCGCCGGCGCCGAGGGCGGCCGGCAGCGACGGGAGTCGTCATGGTCGGTTCATGCCACGCCCCGGGCCTGAGCGCGCGCAGAAAGCGCCGGCGTGCTCACCCTCCGAACAGACCAAGCTGCTGCGTGCGGGCGGGGGCGATGCACTCCGGCCCCTCCCTGCGGCTGTCATTGCCGAGCGCGTCGGCCTCGTACGAGGCGAGCGGCGCCGCGGGCGAGCGCACCGAAGCCAGCGCCCGCTCACCCGGCACGCTCGGATCCAGCCAAACGCCGTAGGCGGCCGGGTCCACGCACAGCGGCATGCGGTCGTGCACCGAGCTGACCATCTCGTTGGCGGCGACGGTCACGATGGCGAAGGACCGCACCGCCTGCCCCTCGGGCGAGAGCCACGTATCCCACAGGCCGGCGAACGCGAACAGCGCATGATCATAGTGGAACTGGTAGGCGCGGCGCTGCCCTCGAGGCCCGCTGAACTCACGCCAGCCCGTGGCGGGCACCAGACAGCGCCGCGACTCGAAGCTGCGCGCCCAGAAGGGCTTGCTAGCTAGCTCCTCCGCGCGGGCATTAAAGGACGTGGGCAGCGCGTTCAGCGGGCGCGACCAGCTGGAAGGGATGAGCCACCAGCGAGCGAGCGCCAGCTGCCGGCCAGCCTCCGGGCTCTGCACCACGATGGGCGGCTCATAGCCGGGCGCCCAGGTTGGCGCGATGTTGTAACGCTGGCTCAGCTCAAACTGGGCCTCTACCGCGAACTGCAGGCGCAGCTGGCTGAATTCGGCCGGGGCGAGCGAGTAACGTCCGCACATGACACAGATCTACCGCCCCATGCGCCGTTCGCAAACGGCCATTGCCCGCGTGAGACATGCCGGGCTCCGCGGTCGGGCAGCGCCAGCGGTCGCAGAACGGAGGGCGGTCTGCTACGTTGGTAGGTTCGAGGAGGACCCTTGACGCTCAGTATCGAACACGTCTCCGAGGCGAGCAGTGACCAGTGGCGGCGAGCCTGGAGCGCCTGTGAGTACGCCACGTTCTTCCAGTCGCTGGAGTGGGCGGAGGTCTGGGAGAGATACAGCCGCGGGGCAATGCGTCCGGCAGCCAAGCTGGTCAAGTTCTCCGACGGGCGCGAGGCGGTGCTGCCGCTGTGCTTCGAGAGCAAGCTGAAGGGCCTGCTGAGCCGCTATGTGTTCTCGCCCGAAGCCACATACGGCGGCTGGCTGTCGGCGCAACCGCTGACCACCGCGCACGCCGTACTGCTCACCGAGTGGCTGCTGAAGGCCGACGGCAAGAACCTGGTGTGGCGCCTGAATCCCTATGATCCGCTGGCGCTGCCCGCGGCCATGATCTGCAGCGTGGGCGGGCGCAAAGACGTGACCCACGCGGTGCGGCTGAGCAGCGATCCGGAGCAGCTGTTCAAGGGCTTCAAGAAAGGCACGCGTGAGGACATCCGCAAGGCGCAAAAGCGCGGCTGTATCGAGGTCACGCCCGCGCAGACCGAGGCCGAGTGGAGGGCGTACTTCCGCGTCTACCAGGACTCGCTGGCGCGCTGGGGCCACAGCGCCAGCGACGGCTATCGCTGGGAGCTGTTCGATCAGCTGCGCCGCCTCGACTCGCCGCACGTGCGCCTGTGGATCGCTCGCTATGACGGCCACGTGGTGAGCGGCGAGCTCTCGTTCTACTCGCAACACCACTCCGTCTCCTGGCACGCCGCGACCTTGAGGGACTATCTGCGCTCCGGGGTGAGCAAGTACCAGAGCTTCGAGATCCTCAAGGATTGCTGCCGGCGCGGGCTGCACTGGCTGGACTTCAACCCCAGCGCCGGCCTGGGCGGGGTGAAGGAGCTGAAGGAGAGCTTCCGCGCCGAGCCCCTGCCCGCGCCGCTGGTGTACGTGGACACCCGGCTCAAGAGCGTCATCCGCAAGGCGGCGATCACCTTCAACGTGCAGAGCGCCAAGATCAGCGTGGAGCCACTCGACGCGAGCCTGCCGGGACAGGCGCCCGAGGCCGAGGTGAACACCACCGCGGCCTCCGCAGCGCCCTGACGCTTTCAACCGGTCGGGCGAGCCGTGCTGCTGCCGTCAGGCCAGCAGCGCATCGTACACCCCGCCCTGCATCGTCTGCCCGCCGCTGCCTTCGGCCGCGCCGAACCACTCGGAGGGGATGCCCATGGCGTTCACCACGGTATTGAGCAGCTTGTTGTGGGGAGCCACGCGATCGTCGGCGCGCGTGTTCTGTGCGGCGCCGAGCAGCACGTATTGCCCCTGCTTGAAGTAGCCACCTGCGCTGCCCGCCAGGATGTACGGCAGATCCATGAAGGAGTGCGCTTTGCCGTCAGACAGCTCGTTCGTGTACATGATCACCGAGTTGTCGAGCACGGTGCGGCCGCCCGCCTCCTGATACGAGTCCAGCTTGGTCAGCAGGCGCGCGAACTGCGTCTGGTGCCAGAGGTCGATGTTGAACAACATGTCCTCATAGCCGGCCACGTTGGCGCAGCCGTTGGCAGTGCTGTCGCCGAAGCAGTCGTCCTTCACCTTGCCGTGCGACAGCTTGTGGTGGTTGTACTCGTGGTTCATGCCGTTCCAGCGGAAGGTAGGCCCGCCGGCGCCACGATCAAACTGCAGGGTGGCGACCCGGGTGAAGTCACAGGCCAGGGCCAGCGCCAGGATGTCGACCTGCAGCTCCGCGATCACGGGGTACCGATCGTTCTGCTCCACGTCCCGCTGCTGCAAGCTCTCGAAGGGCTGCACCGCGGAGAGCAGCGTGGGGTCCCCGCAGCTCAGCCCGCTCGCGCCCGCCTGCACCTCGAAGTTGCGGATGGCCGTGAAGTGCGCGTCCAGCTTGCGCTGATCCTCCGTGCTCAACCCCTTCAGCTTCAGCTCATCGAACTGCTGGCGCACCAGATCCAGCACGCTCTCCCGCCGCCGGGTGATGCGCTCGCTGGCGGCCGGCGCGTCGCTGCTCGGGTTGGCCAGGTTGGTAAACTGCGAATATGCAGTCCACGGATTGTTGATGCCGGCGACCGCGCGCCCCGACTCGCTGTAGGAGCTGAAATCGAGGCCCTTGTAGCCGCCGGGGCGCCCGACCAGCAGGTTCAGCGGTGGGGTGCGCGAGCCGTCCGTGCCCGGATTGACCTTTGCCGCGATGACGTGATCGACGCTGGGCCCGCGCGCGAGCCAGTTGTTGTTGTCGGCGAACTGCGCGGTGAGCTTGTGCGCCATGCCCTTGCCGTGATCGTCCCCGCCACCGCCCTGGTCTCGGCCGAAGCCGCGCGGCGACATGTGCACGCCGCGCGGAAAGAGCAGCTTGGCGCGCAGCGCGTTCAGCGGCTCATTGGAGGTACCGACCAGGCTCTCGGCGGCCAGCGCGCCGAAGCTGGTCTTGGGGAACCAGCGCTCCATGTTCACGCCGTTGCACGCGAAGAAGACGCCGAAGCGCTTGATGGTTTGCGCCTCTTGCGCCTGTGCCGTGCGCGGCGCAAACGTCTCCAGGAAGGGCAGCCCGAGCGCCACGCCGCCAAAGCCGCGCAAGAAGTGCCGGCGTGAGACCCGACCCATGTTTCCCTTCTTCATCACTTGCTCGCCTCCACACGGCCCCGGAACTCCGGGGCTGTGACGATCGCAGTCACCAGCTCCTTCACGCCCCGAGGGTCCTGCGCCAGTCGATCGCGCAGCGCGACGTCCACCGTGGCCAACTCTCGTCCATTGGCAAACTCGAGCCAGCGCGACACGTAGCAGCTACGTGCCTCGTCGCTGGCGGCCAGCGCCTCCACCAGATCCCCCGCGTGCTCGAACGCGACGCGCTGGCCATCCAGGGTCATCGCTCCAGTGGTGTCGACCGGGGCGCCGTTGTCGCTCTCGCGAGCGCGGCCGATCGCGTCAAAGCCCTCGAAGGAGAAGCCCGGCTCGTTGATCTGCCCGTGGCAGGTGGGGCAGTACTGTTGCCCCGTGAGCAAGCTCACCTCGTCGCGCGTGGTGACGACCGGGGTGGTAGCGGGCGGCGGCGGCGTGGTCACGGCCCCGGGCGGCGGCTCGGGGATTGCCCGGCACAGGATGTCGCGCAGGATGAACAGGCCGCGGTGAATGGGGTCCGTCTTCTTGGCGTACGCGTTGGATGCCAGGAAGCCGAGCTGCATCAGGAAGCCCTTGCGCTCGCCATCCTCGAAGTCGATGCGGCCCAGGCGCGAGCTGGAGCCCTGGCTCCCCGCACCACCCTGCCCGTAGATCGTCGCCAGCGCGCCATCGGCGTAGGCGTACGGGGCAGTCAGCAGCTCTTCCAGGCCGCCGCCTTCCTCGATCACGTCGGCCAGGAAGGCGTCCGAAGACGCCAGCAAGCGATCGATGAAGTTGGCGGGCAGGCCACGATACGTGTCGGCATCGGGAGCGATCTTCGAATATCGCCCGAACTGCCACAGCTGCTCGTGGAACGACACGAGCTTGCTCGTCACCCGCTCATCGCCGAGCAGGCGCGCCACCTGCGCCTCGATCTGCGCCTCGGTGCGCAGCTGCCCCGCCCGCGCTTTCTCGAACAGGGTCGAATCGGGCATCGAGTCGAACAGGAAATACGACAGGCGCGAGGCTATCTCCCAGTCGTCGAGCAGCCTGCGGCCGTCCTGCACCTGGCCCTGGCTGACGGCCGCGCGATACAGGAACTGCGGGGCCTGCAGCATGGCCTCCACCACCAGCTGCACACCCTCTCGGAAGGGATCCCCATCCTCGCCCAGCTCACCGCCCAGCTCGAACAGGTCACCGAAGCGAGCGCGCTCCGCGTCGCTCAGCGGTCGCCGGAAGGCGCGCTCGCCAAAGCTGCTGATGAACTCCTCGGCGCAGCCCGCATCTGTCGCGCTGCACGGCACGAGGCGCTGGTAAATGTCGGCATCGGCCACCACCCTCGCCGCGACTGCTTCAGCCGAGAAGCGATACTCCGGCCCGAGCCGCGCGTCGACCCGCAGATCACTGCTGGTGTCGAACCGGAAGCCATTGAGCGCGTCGGGCGCGAAGGTGCGCTGCGCGACCTCCGCATCGCCGAACAGATCCTGCAGCGTGTTGTCGTATTGCGACTGCGACAGACGAACCAGCCGTGACTCCTCCTCCAGCTTCACGGGCGGCGCCGTGGGGAACGCGCCCGGCCCCGCGCCGTTCGGACCGCTCGAGCCGTCCGGAGCGTCATCGCTGGCTGGGTCGCCATTGCTGAGACTGCCCTCGCCGCAGCCCGCAGCAAAGGAGCACGCCAAGGCCAAGATACCGACGAGCGCCCCGAGCTTCGTTCGTTCATTCATGATCAGGATCACCAGTATGCCACAAGGCCCACGCGCTCGTGAGCTGCTGTTCCATCAGTAAAACGGCTGCGGTGCGATCTGATTGATCCTCACGGAAGCCACCCGAGAGGGCTAAAAGCGAGCGCAGCTTAGCCGACGCGAGCGCGCACGCGAACGCTGACAGCGTTTTCCAGACACATCAGGTCGCACACTGGTATCCAGCTGCCCACACGTGCTCTGCGCGATCTGCAAGAGTCGAGATCAGGCTCGATTTACGCTGAAAACGTGCGCCTCTACGCGTGCTGCTACTTACCGGCGAAGTGCGGCGTGACAGGCGCGCGCCGTTCGGCGAGCTCGCGCTCTTTCAGGAGGATGCGAGTCTGCCGCTCTCGCTGTTCTTCCACACGACGAACCTGTTTGGAGCGCCAGCGCCAGTCCGACTGCTCGAAAGGAGCTATGGGAAACAACCGTGTGGGACAACCACGCTCACGCAGCCGATCGAGCACGGGCCCGATCTCCGAGCTCTGCTCGCGACCAAAGTCCGGGGTGGATACGCTGGAGACGGCGCTCAAGAAGCGGCGCCAGTTGTAACCACACGCCTCGTACAGGGCGGAGAAATTGGGCCCGCCCACCTGGTACAGGCGAAAGCCGATCAAGGTGGCATTGTTGGGCCGCTGCGCGAGCCGCAGCTCGGCCATCATGCGATCGATGATCTGCTTCTTGCGCTCGTACTTCTGAGGGTCCGGCAGGTCGCTGGTGTAGACCGCGTTCAGCTCCTGGTAGTAGGCGCTGAGCTGCTTGACCCGCTGCTGACCCAGCTGTTTCCCTGACAGGTACGCGCGCAGCTCGGGCGGCATCGCCTGACCGGTGACGTGCTGCAGGTACTGCCCGGTCATCGTATCGGCGATGAAGCTGGCCAGGCTCTCGTTGAAGAACTGCTGATCTTTGATCAGCACGGTGGCGTGCACGGACTCGTGCAGCACCGTGTTGATGAGCGATGCCACCGCCCCCGGGTGCTTGGACAGCATGCTCCACACGATCGGATCCGCGAACCAGCCGCCGGTGGAGAATGCAGCCACGCCGCGCATGTTCACGTCCCAGCCCTGCGCGCTCAGCTGGTCGCGAAAGCGCTCGGCGTCACTCTTATCGAACCAGCCCAGGCCGGGAAAGCTGCCCACGATCGGGAAGGTGAACACCTTGGCCCGGAACGCGAGCGGCGCGCTGGCGTTGACGAACCACAGCGGGTAGTCGCGATCGAGGTGGACGTACTTGCGATAGCTGTCGCCCACGCGCAGCCCGTGCTGCCAGGCGAAGCGCCGCACGCACTCCACCTCCGACAGCAGCTCGCGTGTTTGCTCCGGCGTGTCCGGATCGGCCAGCACCGCGGGGATGGGGCGTGCCGCCGACACCAGCTCCCACTGCCCTGCCGCCGCCTGCGATACGTAGCGCACCGTGGCGCACCCAGGAAGCAGAGCGAGGAGCAGGCAGAAAAACCAGAAGCGCTGACGTTGCACGGGTCCAGGCAATGTGTCGTGGCACGGTCGACAATGCAACCACCTGCAGCTGCACACGCTTCCTGCAACTTTCGGGCTGCGCCTGCCGGAGCGCCCCCGAGCGGCCGCCGATGTGGGCGGGACTCCAACCAAACTGTCTCGACCGTGCGGCGATCAGCTTGGAGGGCGCGGCCCGGCGTTGCACGCTGAAGCATGCAGCTCCGCTCTCATCGCGCCTGGCGCTCGCTGTGCTCCGGGCTTTGCGCCATCGCCGTCGGCTCGTGCGGCCTGACCACCCTGGCCTGCGGCGGAGCCGCCAGCAGCAGCGCCCTCGCCGCCGCCAGCGCAGCGGAAACAGCACCGCCCCCGGCCGAGAGCGAGGCCGCCGGCGCGGCACCCGAACCGGCAGAGCCTGCCGAGCTCGAGAGCCCTGCGGCGAGCCGCAGCTTGCCCAGCGAGTGTCAGCTGCTCGCTGGGCTGTGCTTGCCGCCACGTGACTTCGTGCGCCGGCTATGCCAGGGCGCATACACGGGCGTGGCCTTTCATCTGCTGGAGAAGCGCTCGCCCTTCTCGCGTGGGTACATTCGCGTGCGTGAGGTGCACTCGGTCAACGCGCTGGGCGGGCCCACGAGCGACGCCAAGCTGACCTTCGGTGAAGAGGTGCTGATCTTGACCCGCACCATGGATGGCGGGCCCGGTCAGATGCAGGTGAGCGGCATGGGCGGCTACGACGTGCTGCGCTGGGACGGCACCTGCGCCAACTTGGCCGATGGTGAGCTCGCGCTGCGGCCGCCGACCACGCCGCGAGCGGCGCCGCTGGAGTGGCGCTACATCGACGAGAACATCCAGACCGCGTTGCTGCAGGACGAGGGCGTGCGCAGCGCGCGCCAGGCGCAGCGCAAGCATTGCCACGGCGTGAGCCTGGGCCCGCGCTCCGCCGCCTGTGTGAAGGCGGAGGATCAGCTCAACGCGCGCATCGTGCTGGCAGTGCGCAGCGGCATGGAGCTGCCGCCGCTGCTCAGCGTGCCCTGAGCTGCTCGCTCGCGAGCGACTCCCCGGCCGGACGAGCGATTCCGCCCGCGGAGCCGACCCCGCGCGCAAAGCTCTTGTGTCCGGCCGCCGTGTTCTGGAAAACGGGAGCCCTCTCGAACCCAGGACTGCCGTGCCGGAATTGTTGCCTTATCAGGACCGCGAGCTCAGCGTGGAGCGCCGCACCGAGGACCTCATGTCGCGCATGACGGTCGAGGAGATGGTGGGGCAGCTGGTGCAAGCGGATGGCCGCAAACAGGCCGCCGAGCAGGTCCGGGATGGCCGGGTCGGCTCGTTTCTCCACATCCTGGGGCCGACCACCCTGGAGCTGCAGAAGCTGGCGGAGAAGACGGGCCTCGGCATCCCGCTGCTGTTCGGCATCGACGCCATCCACGGCCACGGGTTCTGGGAGGGCGCCACGGTGTTCCCCACGCAGCTCAGCCTGTCTTGCTCCTGGAATCCGGAGCTGCTCGAGGTGATGGGGCGCATCACCGCGAAGGAGATGCTGTGCACAGGCCTGCACTGGACCTTCTCCCCCGTGCTGTGCCTGGCGCGCGACATGCGCTGGGGCCGAGTGGGCGAGACCTTCGGTGAGGATCCCCATCTGCTGGGGGTGCTGGGCAAGGCACTGGTGCGCGGTTACCAGGGCAACTCCATCTCCGACCCCGACAGCGTGATCGCCTGCGCCAAGCACTTTGCCGGCTACTCGGAGACGGTGGGCGGGCGTGACGCCAGCGAGGCCGAGCTGTCGGAGCGCAAGCTGCGCACGTACTTCCTGCCGCCCTTCCACGAGATGGTGAAGGCCGGCTGCAAGAGCTTCATGACCGCGTACCAGTGCATCGACGGCGTGGCCTGCGTGGTCAATCGCTGGCTGCTCACGGACGTGCTGCGCGGCGAGTGGGGCTTCCAGGGCTTCGTGGTCACGGACTGGAACAACGTGGGCCGCACCCACACGGAGCAGGGCCTGTACGCCTCGATCGAGGAGGCGGTGCCGCCCTCGCTGCGCGCGGGCAACGACATGATCATGGTGACCCCCGAGTTCTACGACGCGGCGCTCTCGCAGCTGCGCAAGGGCAAGCTGGCCAAGGAGGATGTCGAGCTGGCCTGCCGCCGCGTGCTCTCCCACAAGTTCGAGTTCGGGCTGTTCGACCACAAGCGCTACCCACCGTTGAACAAGGTCCCGGAGGTGGTCGGCTCACCCCAGCATCGCGAGCCGCTGCTACGCTGCGCGCTGGAGTCGATCGTGCTGCTCAAGAACGAGCGGCCCGAGAACGCCTCGAAGCGCATCCTGCCACTGAGCTCGAACATCCGCCACCTGGCGCTGCTGGGGCCGAACGCGGACGACATCCTCGCCCAGCTCGGGGACTGGTCCTTCGGCAGCGGGCAAGCGGGGCTCAACACCGGCGGTCACCCGCGGCACCTGGTCAGCACGGTGCGCGACGGCGTACGCGAGAAGGCGCGCACCCGCGCCATCACCGTGGACTACGAGCGCGGTTGCGACGTGATGAGCGATGATCTGAGCCACATCGCCCGGGCGGCGGAGCTGGCCGCGGCATGCGACGTCGCCATCGTAGTGGTGGGCGACGTGTTGGCGCAGATCGGCGAGACACGCGACCGCTACGAGCTGGATCTGACCGGCGGACAGATGCCGCTGCTGGAGGCGGTGAAGAAGACGGGGACCCCGCTGGTGGTGGTGCTGATCAACAGCAAGCCGCTGTGCATTCCCTGGGTGGCCGAGCACGCCGACGCCATCATCGAGGCCTTCAACCCGGGCATGCGCGGCGGTGAAGCCATCGCGGAGATCCTGTTCGGTGAAGCCAACCCGATGGGCAAGCTGACGGTGTCTTTCCCCGCGGCGGTGGGGCAGCAGCCGGTGTACTACCAGCAGATCCCGGGCTGGCACGGCAACAAGCACAACAACTACACCAACAAGCCCCTGTTCGCGTTCGGATACGGCCTCAGCTACACGACGTACACCTCCGATCGCCTGGAGCTATCGCGGCGCGAGCTCCGCCGCGGCGAGTCGGTCGAGGTGAGCGTGAATGTGAAGAACAGCGGCGGCCGTCCCGGCACCGAGATCGTTCAGCTGTACCTGAACGACGTGTTCTCGAGCCTCAGCACGCCGGAGAAGACGCTCAAGGCGTATCAGCGCGTGCACCTCGAGCGCGGCCAGACAGAGACGGTGCGCTTTCAGCTCACGCCGGAGGATCTCAGCTTCATCGGGCGCGACGGCCGCCCGCTGACGGAGCCCGGCGAGTTCGAGGTCATGGTCGGCAGCTCCAGCCGCGACGAGGACCTGCTGCGGGCCCGCTTCACCTTGCTGGACGAATAGCCCGAGCGCTGCCGGGGCCGGCGCTGGCTGGCCGCGCCCCGCAGAGAACAGCTGCTCGAGCAGGAAAACGGGCGCGAAGAAAAGCGCCCGCCCGCCCGTCTTTTCTAGCAACCGGCCCCGGCGTGCACCGGTGGCGCAGCGCTGCGCGCGCTGCGCAAGGCCGATGTCGCCGTTCGCCGTGCGCCTCCCGAAATTGGCGCAACCCTGTGACGGCGCGCGCCGAACAGTGTCGTGAGCGCTTCGGAGACCTACCGGATCCTGCCGGGCGCGAGTGAACGGGAACGCTGATTTCCCAGGGATCCGGAAAAGGGACACAGCCATGATCAAGCACCTCTCTGTTCTGCCGTTCATCGCCCTGCTGCTCGTCAACACGGCCTGCGGCGATGAAGTCGCCAAGTCGAGCCAGCTCTCCTCCACCGAGTCCAAGGAGGGCAGCAACAAGGACCCGGAGTCGGGCTCCTCCGGTAGCAGCAGCACCACCACCACTCCCAAGGGCGCGTTCGAGCTGAAGCTCGATGGGCTGGTGAAGCAGACCGCCCCCTGGGGCAACATCGAGATTAGCGTCGAGCAGGCGCGCCTGCTCCGCGGCGACAAGCCCGCCGGCTTCCCCTCGAAGGAGAAGCACTCGAAAGACAGCATCTACGCCATCCTGGACGTGAAGCTCGAGTCCAACGCCAAGGATGAGAACGACTACACGGAGCGCAAGACCTGGGACCTGCTGCTCGGCAGTGACAAGCGGGTCGAGCCGCTGAACGCGCTGGGCGTGAAGCTGGGTGCCGGCCAGACCCAGACGGTCACCCTCTTCTACAAGGTCGAGGAGAACACCTCGCTGAAGGGCGCCTCGCTCGAGATCAACGGCAACGACCGCTCCAAGTTCGAGCCGATGAAGATCCCACTCGACGTCAGCACCAAGTTCGAGTCGCAGGTGGAGCTGCCTGACCTGATGGGCGAGCTGTTCGAGGCCGAGGAGGACGGAGAGCTCGACTACGAGATCGTCAACGCGCTGTACGGCGTCAACCTGGAGAGCAGCGGCCGACGTGCCGACAAGGACAAGCGGCTGGTGGAGCTCACGGTGCGCGTCGGCAACACCAGTGACTCCAGCGCCACTTTCTCTCCCAGCGATGAGGCGGTGCGCATCTCGGTGGACGGCAGCAAGATCACCCCCGAGCAGTTTGACTCGAAGACCATTCAGAGCGGCGAGCGAGAGACGTTCGTGCTGGTCTACAGCATCGCGGAAGACCTCACCGCCTTCGACCTGGTCTTCGACCTGGGCGGCGAGGTCCACGAGGCCAGCGTGGCCCTGCCGGGCAGTGCCCGCTTCGACGACGATGACGACAGCTTCGACGATGACAGCTTCGACTCGGACGACTTCGACTCGGACGACGAGGACTCGGACGACGAGGACTCGGACGACGAGGACTCGGACGACGAGGAC
>JAICQL010000418.1 GCA_025937895.1 Polyangiaceae bacterium
AAAGTCGATAGCTGTCTCTAGCACGCGATGGGCTCTGAGTGTGAGCGCCGGCACCCTTGCCTGATTGCGCCGCTCCGAGCGGCTCAGAGACGCTTGACCTTAGGTTGTATTTGTCTTAATATGCGCCCTCATTACGAGCGGGAGAGCGCCCATGACCGTGCCCCACCCCCTGTCCGCGCTCGTCGGCCGCCACCGGGCCTTGGCCCTGGCGCTCGAGCGGGATTTCCCCGAGGCCGATGCGGAGACCCTGGCCGACACCCTCGAGGGGGTGAGCGATTTGCCGGAGCTCTTGATGCGGGTGCTGCGCTCGCGCGCCGCGGATCTGAGCTTGGCTGAGGCGCTGCGGCACCGGATGGAGACGATGCGGGCGCGGCTGGAGCGCCTGGAGAGCCGGGCGGAGCAGAAGCGCAGCCTGGTCACCACCGCCCTGCAGGAGGCGGGCCTCCGCAAGCTGGTCGCCCCTGAGTTTACGGCCTATCTGCGCCCCAGCCCCTCCAAGCTGATCGTGGTCGATGACAGCCTCATTCCCGCCGAGTTCTGGGTGGAGCAGCGGCCCCGGCTCGACCGGCAGCAGGTGTTGGCGGCGCTCAAACTGGGCCGGGAGATCCCCGGCGCCGTGCTGGCCAACCCCGAACCCACCCTGAGCATACGGAGCCTCTGATGAGCTTCACCGCAAAGCAGCGGCGGGCGCTCAAGGCCAAGCTGGACAGCCGTGCCGTCAAGGAGCGCCAACAGTGCGGTCAGACCGTGCGCTATATCGAGGGCTGGTACGCGATCGCCGAAGCCAACCGGGTGTTCGGCCCCGAAGGGTGGGATCGCGAGACCGTGAGCGTGCGCTGTGTCTGGGAGGGGGCCCAGCACGGCCGCGCCAGTTGCGCCTATATCGCGCAGGTGCGGATCCGGGTGCGTGCCGGCGCGATCGTGGTCTGCCGCGACGGCCATGGCACGGGCTTCGCCACCGGCGCAACCCCTGGCGAGGCGCACGAGCTCGCCCTCAAGGAGGCCGAGACCGATGCCACCAAGCGCGCCCTGGTCACCTTCGGCAACCCCTTCGGCCTCTGCCTCTATGACAAAGAGCAAAGGCAGATACGGGCGCCCCGACGCCGCAGGAAGCGGGTCGCCTGGCTGCTCCACTCACCCAAGGGCGCGGTGGTCGAAAGCTTCGCCGACCCCACCCAGTGGTGCTCTGCGGTGCGCCGCGCCCTGGAACGCTGCTCGAGCGCCGCCGAGGCGAGCGCCTTCTGGAACCAGCATGGCAGCCTGATGACCGCTCTTGCGGCTGTGCCCGAGCTGACCACCGAGCGGGGCGATCACTTCGCCGATCTCCTGAAAGCCCTCTTCAGCAAGCGCCTGCAGGAGCTGCAGCAGCCGCGCACCGCCGCCGTCGTCCCCTGGCCGCGGCGGGTTCGGGACAAGGCGCATCTGCGCTCCGTGGCGCAGCAGCCGTGCCTCGTCTGCGGGCGCACCCCGGCGCAAGCGCACCACCTGAAATTCATCGAGCCGCGCGGCCTCGGCCTCAAGCCGGGCGATGATCTGGCGGTCCCGCTCTGCCGCATCCATCATCGGGCGCTGCACGACCACGGCGACGAGCCGAGCTGGTGGCAGCAGCACAAGATCGAGCCCCTGCCAGAGGCGGAGAGGCTGTGGCAGACGAGCCGAGCTCCTGCTGGTGCGACGGATGAGGTGGGTCCTGAAACAGTGCTTTCGCCGAGGGAGTCGGAGCTGCGAATTGAAGAATTTCTAAAGCCGCAGAGTGACGGAGCTGGATAGATTTTCTTCGGCG
>JAICQL010000357.1 GCA_025937895.1 Polyangiaceae bacterium
GCTTCAAAGCTGCTGGGCTTCAAAGCTGCTGGGCTTCAAAGCTGCTGGGCTTCAAAGCTGCTGGGCTTCAAAACTCCAGCGCTACACCTCGTAGCGCTGGCCGCGGAAGATGTACGTGCGCTTCTTGCCGGGGCCTGTGCTCGCCGGCTCCGGCACAGGGTCGGACATGGGCGGCGGCACATCGGGCGCAACGGCGAGCTGCTTGTCGAGCCAGCGCCCGACGAAGTTGGCGGCCATCCTCAGCGCCGGCCGATTGACGCTGGGCGGCACGAAGATGCACAGGCTGCCCAGGTCGAATTTCTTGATGAACACCTGGTGAGACGCAAACTCCAGCAGCACATAGTCCGGCGGATCATCCTCCGGAAAGGCGCCCCACAGCCGCGCGATGCGCGGCCCTGCCTCGCGCAGTGCGCCATTGTCGATGACGCCTGGCAGGTCGCGCACGACGAGCCCGCCGGTGATGTCCACCACGAAGCTGCCGTACACGCCGTCGATGTCCTTGAGCGAGCTGAGCACGTCCGCTGAAATCACTGCGACCTCGATTTCTCTGCTCTCATCATCCGTCTTTACCCGAGCCGCGACTGCTCACCGGCGCGGCGGCTGCGCCAGATCCAGCGACGCCGAGAGCGTGCCGTCCGCCTGCCACTGCACCACGGTCTGCGTGCTCTTGCCGCGCAGCTCCAGGCCCTTCGGCGTGCCGGAGCGGATGGCTCGCCCGATCAGCTCGGCGAGCCGGGTCGCGTATGCCACCCGCGCCGCAAACTCCTCCGTGGCGGCGCCGCGGCCGTGGATCACCTCGCCCGCCGCGCTCAGCAGCACGTCGGCCACACTGGTGGGCTCCGAGCGCGACGCCTGCGCAGAGCGCTGCGAGAGCAGCGAAGGGCGCTGCGAGGGTGGCCCCGCAGCGCTGACCGGCGGCATCACTGGCGGCGACGAGCCATGGGCGCGACCGGCCGGCTCGGCCGTCCCGGGTGAAACACCAGCCGGTGAAACACCGGTCGGCAAAGGCGCCGCGGGCGGAATGGGCGGCAGATAGGTCTCGGTCGGCGCCTCCTGATCGAGCGGCCGCCGCACCACGCGCGATGACTGGTGGCGGCGTGCGCCCTGCGCGGCCTCATCCGAGGCCTGCGCCAGCCGCATCAGCAAGGACTGCACGGAGCAGTGCACCGTGCGCACCGGCGCCACGGTGCGCGCGCAGGATTTGAACTCACCCGTCTGCCAGGAGAGGATCTCGGCAGCGGCCTCCTCGCCGCTGGCCTGCCCCGTCTCCGCGTGCACCAGCTCACCCTCGTTCAGGTGCAGGTAGCCGCGGCTGCCGCCGGAGACCACCAGGAACACGCCGGTGGTACGCGACAGGCTCTCGATCTGCAGCAGGTTGTGCAGGTTGGCGTGGCGCAGGAAAGCTTGAAAGCCATTCTCGGGCAGGCCGGCGTAGTCGTCCGCTGCCCCGCCTGCTTCCGCCAGGGGCTCCTCGAGCACGTCCTCCACATCCAGAGGATCCAGATCGATGGGCTCTGCCTCCTGCACGGCAGTGGCCTGCGCTCGCGCCAGCCGCTCGCCCCGACTCGACGAAGGGGGACCGGCGCTGGCCTGCGCAGCCAGGGTGCCCGACGCCATCGTCGCCGGCCCCGTCAGCTCCAGCTCACTCGCGCGCAGCTCCGGGCTGAGCAAATCTGCCAGCGGCTCCGCTCGCCCCGGCGACACCCACGTTGCATCCGAGCGTGCTCCATCAGAGGCAACATCACCGCCAGCAACCTCACCACGAGACAGCTCGCCGATGTCACTTCGCAAGGCATCACCGCGCACGGCATCACCGCGCACGGCATCACCGCGCACGGCATCACCGCGCACGGCCTCCGAGCGCAAGCCATCACCGCGCACGGCCTCCGAGCGCACGCCATCCGCCGGCAATGAGGTGGCGCGCAGCGCCCCTGCTTCAGAGTCTTCCGGCACGTTCACTCGTCGAGTTCCTTCCCCTTTGGGTCCGTCCCTGGGCGGTTACCGGCAGTGTACTCGAAACGCAATCACGCAAGAGGTTTCGTCGCGGTCTCAGCGCGGCTGATTCGCGTCCCAAAGCGGCGCGCCCGAGCTGGCCCATACCCCGGTGGGCGCAGGCGCTGAAGCGTGATCCGAAAGTTCGCACGGAAATCGCTCGCTGAACCTGGGCCAACCGTGGCCGGGCTCGACGGAGCCCCGCCACGGTACTAGTGGAAGGGCATGATTCCGGCACGTCCGAGCGTGGAGTCGCTCCAGCGCTACGTGGCACCCCTGGAGGGGCGCCGCGGTCTGCTGCGCCTCGACTTCAACGAAAACACGCTGGGGCCGAGCCCGCACGTGATCGAGGCCATCCGCGCGCTGCCGCCCGAGGCCTACGCTACCTATCCTGAATACGACGGGCTGGAAGCTGCTTTCGCGCACTCGATCGGGCTCGAGCCGCGGCACGTGGCGCTCTTCAACGGAGCCGATGCGGCGATTCGCGCCATCTTCGATGCCTTTGCGCAGCCCGGCGGGGTGTTCCTGACTACCCGTCCAACGTTCGGCTACTACCAGCCCTGCGCACAGATCAGCGGCATGACCCTGCGCAGCGTGCCGTACGAGGCCGACCTTTCTTTCCCCTGGGCTGCCTTCGAGGCGGAGCTCGCGCAGCGACCACAGCTCTGTTTCATCTGTAATCCCAACAACCCGACCAGCACCCTCGTGCCCGCCGAGCGCTTGCTCGCCCTGGCTCGCGCGCACGAGACGACGCTGTTCGTCGTCGACGAGATCTACGAGTCCTTCACCGGGGTGAGCGTCCTGCCACAGGCCACCGAGCTGCCCAACCTGCTGGCGCTGCGCAGCCTGTCGAAGTCGGCGGGGCTGGCCGCGCTGCGCGTTGGCTTCGCCTGTGGCTCGCCGGCGCTGGTGGAGCGCGCATTCCGCGTCACCGGGCCGTACGATATCAACGCCTTTGCCGTGGTGGCCGCGCGCGCCGCGCTGGCCGACCCAGCGTACACGCGGGCCTACGTCGAGGAGGTGGCGGCCGCCAGGGCGTGGACCCTGGCGGAGCTGAAGCGCCTGGACGTGCGACACTTCCATCAGGGCGGCAACTATCTCCTGGTATGGCCCGGATGCGATGTCGCCCAGGTCGAAGCAGGGCTGCGCGAGCGGGGTATCCTGGTGCGCAGCATGGCCGGCAAGCCCGTGATCGACGGCTCTTTTCGGCTGAGCGTCGGCACCCGCCCGCAAATGCGGCAGTTCTGCGCGGCCCTGCGCGAGGTGCTGGGGCGCTGAGCGCGTTTGACGCGCCGCCAGGCTTCGTCTACCTGACCCCCATGCGGAGTCGAAAGCTGGGCTGGCCATTGCTCGCCGCGAGCGTATGCGCTTGCGCCGGAGACGACCCGGCGAGCCCCGAGCGCCCCGAGCGCGCGGAGCTCCAGCCGCTGCAGGCTCAGGAGCCCAGCCCGGCGCTGGTCAGCTTCGTGGATCCCGAGAGCGGCTTCAGCACCCAGAACGTGCACGACGTGGACCGGCAGGTGATCCACTTCGACAGCGAGCAGAATGCGATGATCTGGGGTGCCGACGGCACCGCGGTGAGCGGCTGGAGCACGAGCGGCAATGAGCTGCGCTGGAACCGTGGTGGCGGTTTCCGCGTCCGCTTCGGCACGGAGGAGGGCGAACGCCGCGCCTACTTCACGGAGAGCGGCCCGGGCACCATCTGTAACCTCGACATTCGCGGCCCCGAGCAGCTCGTCATCAGTGCCAGCCGCGAGACGCCGCCGCAGCCCTGATCCGGCTCCGATCTCAGCTGAGCTCGCCGATCTCGGCCGCCTGGCACCTGCCGCCTCCTGGTCCGCTTCGGCACAGAACCGTTAGCCGGCCGCATCAAGGACCCGCACGATCACCCCATGAGGGGGAAACGCCGTGCCGACTTGCCCCGTATTCCGGAAGTGCCAGCAAAGATCCCGCGTTAGTCTGACGTCTGGACGCGTGACGCCGCCGCGTGCGAGCTGCCGGCCTTCGCCTGCTCAATTCCCAGGATCTGTTCTCCGCACATGACTTCCGTAGCTCCCTCTCCCGCCCCGGGCTCGCCCGACGTTGTTTCCCCTTCCCTGCGCAGGCACCGCGCCCCCCTCGTGGGCATCGTGGTTGGGGTCGGGTTCACCCTGGCGCTGGGGCTGTGGACGGCCCAGCGCATCTCCGAGGCCAAGACCAACGAGTCGGAGGTGGCTGCGCGGCGCAGCGCCGAGCGCGAGCGCGCCGCCAGCGTGGTCGGGCAGCCCCGGGCCGTGCAGGTGGTGCAGGCCGTGCCCGATCGCTGGCTGCCGCGGGTGGAGCTGGACGGCACGCTGGAGGCGGTGCGCGAGTCGCAGCTCGGCTTCAAGGTGGGCGGGCGGCTGGCGAAGGTGGCGGTGAAGATCGGCGATCGCGTAACCGCGGGCGCGCTGCTAGCCACCCTGGATGACGCGGAGGCGGGCGCCCAGGCAGCGGCTGCCGAGGCGCAGATGCGCGCCGCGCAGTCCTCGCTGAAGCTGGCGGAGGATGCCGAGCGGCGCATGCTGCCGCTGGTCAAGAACGGCTCGATGCCAGAGGCCAACGGCGTCCAGGCGAGCGAGCAGCGGCAGCTGGCCGCGGCGCAGCTCGACGCCGCTCGCGCGCAGCACCTCCTGGCTCGCACGGCGCTCGGCAGCCACGAGCTGCGCGCGCCCTTCGCCGGCACCATCACCCAGGCCCCTACCGGCATCGGCACCGTGGTGGGCGCGGGCCAGCCGCTGTTCGGTCTGGTCGACACCACGGCGCTGCAGCTCAAGACGACGGTCGGCGAAGAAGATGCAAACCTGCTGCTGCGCGGCGCCGAGGTGCAGCTGGCCAGCGGCAGCAGCCAGGCCACGGGGCGCATCAGCGCGGTGCTGGCTACCCTGGACGCGCGCACGCGCCGCGTGCCGGTGGTGGTCGACTTCGACAACAGCCGTCCGGACAGCAGCGCTCCGTTGCGGGCGGGTGCGTTCGTGCGCGGCTGGGTGGTGGCAAAGGAGCCGGTCGGCGTGCTGCGGCTGCCCCACGAGGTGCAGCGCCCGGGCTCGCGCGACGAGGTCTGGGTGGTCGATGCCGCCGGCCGCCTGCAGGCGCGCCGCCTGGCGTTTGCCATCGCGCCCGACGGCTCGCTGCTGGTGCGCAACGGTCTGAGCGAGAGCGAGCGCGTGGTGCTCGATCCCATTCCGGAGCTGAAGGCCGGTGACGTCGTGCAGCTCCAGGGCGAGGCTGCGCCGACCGAGGCGCGCGCTGGCGATGCAGCGCCCGCTGCCCAGGCCGCAGCTGCGCCCGCCGCCGCTCCCGCA
>JAICQL010000308.1 GCA_025937895.1 Polyangiaceae bacterium
GCCTGCCGGAGGCGCGCGTCGAGTTCGAGCGCGCCGCGGGGCTCACCCGCAACGCCCGCGAGCAAGAGCTGCTGCGGGCTCGCGCCGCTGCCTGCGGCTGACCCGCCCGGCGTCATGACCGAGAGCTTTCCCTATGGCAAGGCCCCCTTCTGGCTGACCGCGAGCGCGCTGGTCTCGCTGCTGCTCGTGCTCGGGCTGCGCCTGGGGCGCGCCGAGCGGCGCCCGGATCTGGTGCTGGCGCTGTCCGCGCCCAACCACGTGGCGGCGTACCGCGCCGTGGAGGAGAAATTTGAGCGCGAGCATGGTGTGGAGGTGGCGTTGCAGCTCGTCCACCAGCGCGCGCTGACCACGCGCCTGCAGAACGCCATGCTGGCCGGCACCGAGGTGCCGGATCTCGTGGAGCTGCCCTTCGATGCCATGCGCTACTTCGGGCGCGGGCCCGTGCAGGACATCGGCTTCGTCGATCTGACCGATCGCCTGCAGGCGGAGGGCTACCGCGAGCGGCTGGTGGAGGCACGCCTCAGCCTGTGGTCAAAGGCGGGCCGCGTGTTTGCGCTGCCACACGACGTGCACCCTGTCATGCTCGCTTACCGGGCTGACCTGGTGGAGAGCCTGGGCATCGACGTCGACAGCCTGCAGACGTGGGATGACTTCACCGCCGCCGGGCGCAGTGTGACAGCCGATCGCGACGGCGACGGCAGCATCGATCGTTTCATGATCGATCTCTCCAGCGGGGCCAACAGCGGCGTGCGCATCTTGCTGTTACAGCGCGGCATCAGCCTGTTCGACGAGCACGCCAACCTCACCTTCAACCAGCCGCTCACCGTCGACACCCTCGTCTGGTACGTGAAGCAGAGCTACGGCCCGACCCGCATCGCCTTTGACTGCGGCTGGGGCCAGTCGCTGGCCAAGGCCATGGCGGACGGCCTGGTGCTGTTTTATCTGGCCCCCGACTGGCGCACCAATGTGTTTGAGCTGGAAGCGCCGCGCATGGCTGGCAAGCTGAAGCTGATGCCGCTGCCCGCGTGGGAGCGGGGCGGGCGCCGCACCTCCGTCTGGGGTGGCAGCGGCCTGGCGCTGACCCGGCGCGGCAAGGATCCAGAGCTGGCCTGGCAGCTCGCGCGCGAGCTGTACTTCACCAGGAGCGAGCTGGGCCGGCGCTTCCAGGACACCAACATCATCCCCGCCTTGAGCGACGCCTGGGAGCTGCCGGAATTCAACCAGCCCAACGCCTACTTCTCCGGGCAGCGCCTGGGGCAGCTGTACGCCCAGCTCGCGCCCGAGGCGCCGCCGGTGTGGAACACCCCGTATACCATCATCGCCGAAAACGAGCTGCTGGAGGTGGTGGCGCGCGCCGCCCGGCACTACGAGCGCCAGGGCGACAGCGGCTTGCGCGAGCTGGTACGGCGCGAGGTCGACGCGGCGGAGGCTCACGTGCGCAGGTACATGAGCCGCAACGTGCTGGCGCGGCTTGAACGAACGGGGCAGGGAGGGCAGCCGTGAGCTCCTCGAGCGGGGCGCGGCCGCGGCGCCTGTACAAAGGCTGGGCTCCGTACCTCTTCGTTGCGCCCTTCATCCTGCTCAGCAGCGTGTTCACGCTGTACCCGCTGCTGCGCGCAGCGCTGCTCGCGTTTCAGCAGACCAACGGCCCCGCGTCGCGCGCGTTCGTCGGCCTCGACAACTTCCGTTATGTCCTCTCCGACCTCAACTTCTACCAGGCGCTGGGCAACACCTCCACGTACGCCTTCTGCTCGCTGTTCCTGCAGCTGCCGCTGGCGCTGGGGCTGGCGCTGCTGCTCGACTCCGGTCAGAGCCATGCCAAGCGCTGGTTCCGGCTCATTCTGTTCTCGCCGAACCTGGTGGGGCAGATCTTCGTCGGTATCCTGTTCGGAGTGCTGTTCACGCCGCGCTACGGCCTGATCAACCGGGCGCTGCACGCCCTGATCGGCTGGGGCCTGAACGAGCAGTGGCTCAGCACCCCGGAGCTCGTGATGCCCGCGATCGTGATCACGGGCCTGTGGGTATGGACCGGCTTCAACATGGTCTACTTCCTGGCGGCTCTGCAGAGCGTGGACAAGACCTTGATCGAGGCCGCGCGCATCGATGGCGCGAGCGGCCTGCGTTTGTTCTGGCACGTCACTCTGCCCAGCATCCGCCACGTGGTCGTGTTCGTCACCCTGACCAGCGTCATCGGCTCCTATCAGCTGTTCGAGCTGCCGCTGGCCTTGATGCCGCAGACCGACGGCAAGGGGCCGGACAGCGCCGGGCTCACCGTCATCCTGTACCTGTACGAGCACGCCTTCAGCGCCGGTGACCTGGGGCTGGGCTCGGCGGTGGGCTGGATCGTGGCGGCGCTGCTGGTGGCCCTGAGCCTGCTGCAGCTCCGGATCGCGCGCTGGGTGGAGTGAAGGTGAGCTCGCCACACCTCGGCTCGTTGCACCTGATCCTGCTCGCCATCTCGCTCGGGTTCGCCGCGCTGTACGCGCGCCCCGGCTGGCGGCCCCTGGCGTTTCGCTACCTGCGCTGGGTCACTCTGCTCGGCGTATCCCTGCTCATCCTCGCGCCGTTCGTCTGGCTGCTCGCGGCAGCGTTCAAGGACCGGGCGGTGCTGAATGAGCATGTGTTCTTCCCGCCGCTGAGCCAGTGGTCCAGCGCGACCCTGAACCTCGACAACTTCCGGCGCCTGTTCGCGGGCGACGAGGCGGTGCAGGGCACCGTGTACTTCTGGCAATACGTCCTGAACTCGTGGTTCATCGCCACCGCCAACACCGTGCTGCAGCTCGTCTTCTGCTCCGCCGCCGGCTTTGCCCTCGCCAAATACGAGTTTCGCGGCAAGGGGCTGCTCACCGCCTTCATGCTGGCAACCATGATGGTCCCGGGGGTGATCCTGTTTGCGCCCGTGTACGAGATGATGGTGGAGCTCGGGCTGGTCGACACCTATCAGGGGCTGATCTTGCCCGGCATCGTCAGCGCGTACGGCATTTTCCTGTTCCGGCAGGCGATGCTCGCGGTGCCGGACGAGATGCTCGACGCCGGGCGACTCGATGGCTGCAGTGAGCTGTCCGTGTATTTCAGGCTCGCCGTGCCGCTGGTGCGGCCCATGAGCGCGGCGTTCTGCCTGCTCACGTTCCTGGGGCAATGGAATGCGTTCTTTGGTCCCAGCGTGTTCCTGCAGTCGCAGGACATGTTGACCTTGCCGGTCGTCCTGAACCAATACGTCAGCTTCTACCGCAACGACCACGGCGTGTTCCTCGCCGGCACGTTGCTGGCGATCGTGCCGCCGGCGGTGCTGTTCCTGGCGCTGGAGAAGGAGTTCGTGGGCGGGCTGACGGCGGGGGCCCTGAAGGGCTGAGCCCTCACCGCCAGCATGACCGCGCTCGTGCGGCCCCGGCCCGAGCCTGCCACGGGGTGGACGCTCGCTGCTACGCAGGCGGCGCTTCGGCGGTGACGATGTGCGCGGACACGGGCGCGACGAGCTGCCCACTCGCCTCCACCCAGGGCGCGAGCCTCTGCTCCGCGGCTGCCAGGATGCGCTGCACCTGCTCTTCCTCGAGGTGAACACCCATCACCGGCAGCCAGCCTCGGAGCTCCGCCTCGATCAGGTGGCGCGCCGACGGGAAGCGTGCGCTGCCTTGCTGCGTGGCCAGCGCGGGCGCGGCGAAGCCAGCGGCCGCGAACAGCTCGAGCAGCGCTCGTGGCTCGCCGAGCGCGAACGGCGCGTGCAGCGCATGCGCGGCGCGCGGTCCGGCGAGCTCATCCAGCACGGCGGCGAGCTCGGCGAAAGCCGGTGCGGTCTCCAGATGGTTCCAGACCACGAAGGCGCAGCGCCCGCCGGGAGCGAGCACGCGCCGCACCTCACGCAGCGCCGCGGGCCGATCGCTGAAGAACATCAGCCCGAACTGGCACAACACGGCGTTGAAGGCTTCGGCGGCAAGGGCAGCGACTCGGCCGTGCCGTGCTGGTAGTCGATGGCGCCGCCCAGGCGCATCGCCACCTGCAGCATGCCGTGGTTCAGGTCGAGCGCGACCACGGTGCCGCTGCTGCCCACGCGGCGCAGTGCCTCGCGAGCAGCGACGCCCGTACCGCAGGCGATGTCCAGCACCCTGTCACCCGCTGACAGCGCCGCCGCTGCAACGACCCGCGGCGCCCATTCACCAAAGAGCGCCGGTACGAACAGCTTCTCATATGCCTCTGCCGCCTCGATCTGGGCGGCGGGTACTGCGGAGTGAGCGAGCGAGGTCATGCCGTTGCTTTCCCACTCGTCCTGCCGCTCGCAAGCCGTGTCGTGCAAGGAGGGCCCGCGCCGGCGTGCTTGTCGACAGGCAGCGCAGCTCGCCCCATGTCAATGCCGGCACGTTGACGGTTTGCGCCGCTGATGGGCAACCCTGAGTACTACCCTGGAGCTGCGGCGTGCCGGCCCGTCCGGTGCAGAAGCAGAATGCTGCTGCAGGCGTAGGTAACCGCTGGTTCGAAGCGGCACGCACACTTGTCGATGCGGCCAGCATACCTACCGCAGATGCCCTCGACACGCTTCCTGACCGCGGTGAGGAGCAGCTCATGCCCGACCGCCAATGACCTCAGGAGGCACCGTGAACAGATCGATTTGGCGCTCGAGATTGGGCTTTGCACTCACAGGTGCAAGCAGTGGCTTGCTCTTCTTCGGCTGCGGCAGCGAGCAGAGCGACACCATCACGACGGAGCTGCCCAGCGCCCCCGTGAACCAGCTGCCGAGAGACGAGCCGAGCGCACCCGCAGCGCCCAGCTCACCGGCTCCCGAGGCGCCCGCCGACCCTGCGCCCACCGACGGCAGCGGGGCAGCACCGGAGCCCGCACCGCCGCCGCCGCCGCCGCCCGCGGAGCTCTGCACTGGATCACTGGGCTTCGACAGGGTGTTCGAGCTCATGCAAGAGGATCTCAGGTCGGCGGGCGCGGGTGATCGCACCTTCTTCCGCTACGTGAGCCTCGCCAATCGGCTCAACCAGGGAGCCTGCGAAGCGGAGCTGGAACACGACCGCCTGGCGCTGGTCAAGGCAGTCAACAGCGTCTCCACCCAGACGAGCATCGCCCGTCCCGAGGCGCTCGGCAGTGACGGCGCGCTGCTGCGCATCGATCTGCGGGATCTGGGCTGGGATGAGCCGATCGTGGTGGATGGGGTGGCCTTCACCGACAAGTGGGAGGCGATCGTGGCGGCCTCCGAGTTCGCCGTCGAGTTCGAAGGCGGCGACGCCAACGATGTGATCGAGCAGACGAACACGCGGCTGCCGCTGATCAATGCCGACGCGCTGATCGACGTCGCCCTGAAGGACAACCTCTACTACGAGCTGCTCGGCATCGCGGGGAGTGAGGACGAGGTGCTGGCCCAGCTCGGCATCGACGAGGAGGCGCAGGAGGAGGAGAAGGTGGTGATCCGAGCCGGAACTACGCGCTCTCGCCTGTCGCGCCAGCCCACGGTGGCCGAGCGCCTCGAGCTGGAGAACCGCCCGGGGTTCTACTGGAGCCGCTACGATCTGGCTGACGCCGCCCAGGGTCAGAACATCCTGGTCAATCCGCTCGACTTCCAGGAAGACGTGATCGAGTCGATCTTCACGCTGCCCAACGGCCTGAACGCCTACGTGATGTTCGACGGCGCGGGCGTGCGCATCACCGAGACGGACATCCTCTTCGACCCCAACGAAGCCGACGGCGCCGTGGAGAACAGCGTGTCCTGCAGCGGCTGCCACGCCGGCGGGCTCAACCCGATCAGGGACGAGGTGCGGGCCTACGCGCAGGCGAATGAGCGCGACTTCGACCGGGACACCTTTGGCGAGATCGAGGATTCCTTCCTCGAGCAGCCCGTGATCGACGCCGCCGTGCGCAAGGACAGCGAGATCTATCTGGCCGCTCTGGCGCGCATGGGCCTGGAGAGCTCGACGGTGGATCCGGTCAGCACCGTGTACGTTCGCTTCGACAGCGAGGTGACACTGGCCGTGGCCGCAGGCGATCTCGGCCTCACCCCGGACGAGCTGCTCGGCGAGATCAACTTCCTGAGCCGGCAGGTGGCCGGGCAGTTCTCGGTGTTGCGCACCGGCAGCCTGCGTCGTGATGCCTTCGAGGGGCTGTACGTGGCGGCGCTGTGCGCGCTGAGCGTCAGCAACGAGAACCGGCCTTCGGCGGCGGCCTGCGCGGCGGTGGGGCAGTAAGCGCGCACCTGCCGCTGCACTGGCCCCAACGGCCCGGGCCGCGCCCGCGGCCGGGCCGCAAGTATTCACCGCGGCCTGGCCGGCAAGCATCTGGCGCGGCCGGGCCGGCAAGCATTCGGCACGCCCGGACGCGGTGCCTCAGAACGCCAGGCGCCCTTCAGAACGGCACATCGCTCTCCTCGACTACGGGCGCGCCGCGAAAGCGGGAAGGGGCAAACGAGCGCGCTGCGGCGGGCGCATCAAACGCAGAGCGAGCTGCGGGCGCGTCCAGCGCAGAGCTGCCGGCGGGGGCTCCGGCCAGGAACAGATCCGTGGCGATGACCTCCGTCTTGTAGCGCTTGCTGCCGTCTTTCTCGTAGCTGCTCGTCTGCAGGCGGCCCTCCACCAGCACGCGCGAGCCCTTGCGTAGCAGGCGGGAGAGCGGCTCCGCTCGAGCTCCGAAGAGCGCGACCTGGTGCCACTCCGTACGCTCCTGCTTCTGCTGCTGCTTGTCGAAATAGATTTCAGTGGTGGCCAGCCGAAAGGAGAGCACGCGAGCGCCTTCCGTGCCGCGCAGCTCTGGATCCGCCCCGAGATTACCGAACAACATGACCTTGTTGAATCCTTGTGACATGGCCTGCCTCGTTGCAGGGCCCGCGCCAGCAGCTGCTGCGAACGATCTCGGAGGCTTGCCGCCGCGCGCGAGTGGCGCGCGCCGGGCCAGCGCCAGGTGCTGGCGGTGCCCAGCCGGTGAAGACCGGCGCTGCGATGAACCAGGCTCCGGGCGGCATCGTGGCGCTAGGCGGCGCCCAGGCACGGGATAAACTGCTGGAGCTGCGCCCAGAGAGCTCCGCCCATGACCTACGCCGATGCCGTCGCCACCCTGTATCGCTCCTCGCAGGAGCAGTTCGTCAGCGAGCGCAAGCGCCTGGCGGCGGAGCTCAAGGCCGCGGGGGACAAGGCGGGCGCGGCGCAGCTTGGCAAGCTGGCGCGGCCAACGCTGTCGGCCTGGGCCGTCAATCAGCTGTGGTGGCAGGCGCGCGAAGCGTTCGAGGAGCTGCTGGCCGCGGGCGAGCGGCTGCGGCAGGGCGAGCTGGCGGCGAGCGCTTCGCACCGCGAGGCGTTGGCGGCGCTGCGCAACCGTGCCTCGACCCTGCTCGCGGAGGCGGGCCATGCCGTGAACGACGCGACCTTGCGGCGGGTCACGGCCACGCTCTCGGCGCTGGCGGCAGCCGGCGGCTTTGACCCGGATCCGCCCGGCGCGCTCAGCGCCGATCGCGATCCGCCCGGCTTCGATGCGCTGGGCGGCGCCTTCGCGGCGGCGGCCAGCACACCGAAGGCCGTGGCGGCGCCGAGAGCCGCGCCCGAAGCTGCGCCGGAGAGCGCGAGACGTGTGGGAGACGCGGCGCCGAGCGTCGCCGCTACGCGAGCGGCGGAGCGAGACGCGGCAGAGCGCGCCGAGGCA
>JAICQL010000236.1 GCA_025937895.1 Polyangiaceae bacterium
GCGCATGGGATAGAGCCAGCCGATGGCGGTGGTGATGCCCCTCGCCAGGCGCGAGTCCGTGCATACCGCCGTGCGGAGCCGCATCGCGCCGGGCCCCAGGCAGCCCACGAGCGCGTTCACCACCTCGGTGCGCTGGCGGCTGTTGGGGCCGCCGCCACGGCTCAGCACCAGCAGGTCGCGCACGTTGTGCTCGCGCGTGGCGGTCGCATAGAACTGCACCCACTGCGACCAGTCCGCCGCGCTGGGGTCCCGCTCGTCATGAACGAGCAGCGCCAGCAGGCCCACCCGCTCGAAGAGCAACGTCGTCGTCGTCATGGGTCCCTCCGCCCTCGCACCGCATAGTAGCGGTGCCCCATCGCCGGCTGCATCCCCCCGGCGCGGGTCGCTCAGCACCCAGGGCCGAAGCGCAGGTACCCGCTGGTGAAAGTCTGGCCCGAGCTTCGGCCGGACTGAAAAGCATCGACGGGGCCGCTGCCGGGTACTAATGAAATGGCCAGCAAGCGCCGCATGTCCTCCGTGCCATCGCCCAAGGCCGCCGGCAGCTCCGGCAACGGATCCGCGGGTAGGGCCGCGGGCAGCGCAGCTGCAGGGGCCGCCGCAGGCGAGCCGCGCTGGTCCGGCGCCGTACACGACGACTCGGTCGGGGTGGTCGTGATCGGTCGCAACGAGGGCGAGCGCTTGCGCCGTTGCCTGCGCTCCTTGCTGGCGCAGGGCGCAGGGCCCATCGTGTACGTGGACTCGGGCTCCAGCGACGATAGCGTGGCTTTTGCGCAGTCGCTCGGCGTCTTCATCGTCAACCTGGATACCAGCGTTCCGTTCACGATGGCGCGCGGCAGGAACGCGGGCTTTTTCGAGCTACAGCGCCTGTTCCCCACCTTGCGCTGGGTACAGTTCGTCGACGGTGACTGTGAGGTGCGGGCCGACTGGATAGCGCGGGCGCGCGCCGCCTTCGAGCAGCGGCCCGAGGTGGCCGCCGTGTGCGGCCGGCGGCGCGAGCGCCACCCGGAGGCATCCATCTACAACCGCCTGGCGGACATGGAGTGGAACGCACCGCTGGGCGAGGTGGAGGAGTGCGGCGGAGACGTGTTGTTCCGCACGCCGGTCTTCCTGGAGGTGGGCGGCTTCAACCCGCGCATGATCGCGGGGGAGGAGCCGGAGCTGTGCGTGCGCGTGCGCGAGCGCGGCTACAAGGTCCTGCGCATCGACGCCGAGATGACCTTGCACGATGCGGCCATCACGCGCTTTCGCCAGTGGTGGACGCGCGCCGTCCGCGGTGGCCACAGCTACGCAGAGGGCATGGCCTTGCATGGTGCCGGCCCCACTCGCCACAACGTCCGGCGCACGCTGAGCTCGCTGGCGTATGGCCTGGTGTTGCCGGCCCTGTGGGGCGGTGCGCTGGCAGCCGCGCCGCTGTTCCTGGGCGGGCCTCTGCTCCTCGGCAGCCCTCTGTTCCTGGGCAGCCCTCTGTTCCTGGGCAGCCCTCTGTTTTTCGCACCCCTGGGCATCGGCGCGGGCCTGCTCGTGCTGGCGCTGGCGGGCGTGCCCGCGGCTTATCTGCGCGCGGCCTGCGGCGCCTACCTGGATCGCCGGCGCCGCGGGGATCCGCCCCGCCACGCGGCCCTGTATGCGGGCTTCTGTATGCTGGGCAAGCTGCCGGAGACGCTCGGCATCCTCACGTACTGGAGCAACCGCCTGCGCGGGCGCTATTCTGGTCTGATGGAGTACAAGGCGCCGGCGCAGGGCCACGCGGCTGCCGCGGTCGTCGCAGCCGCCGCTGCGGCGGCTGCCGGCGCGGCCGCTACCAGCACCGCTGCCAGCGCCTCGCACACCAACGGCTCGCCCCGTACCGCTTGATGGAGTGGCTCGCGCGCCTCAGCTGAGATGGTCCCATCCCATATCGTCCTGCCTGACCACGCCGCACCGAGAGCAGCTCGGAGGCGGCCATGCTGAGCCGGGTAAAGCAGCTGGGGCGCTGGTCTGCGCGCGCGGCCCGGCCGCGCCTGGGCCAGGCCGCGGCAGCGCTGCGCACCACCTTGCAGCCCGTCGCGCGCGATGGCCTGGCGCAGGTGCTCTCGCGGGTGGGCGCCACCCGCCCGCGCCGCTTCGCGCGTGGTGCGCTCACCGTCGTCACGTTCCACCGCGTGTTACCCGCGGACAAGCTGCGCGAATATCCGCTCAGCGGCCTCGCGGTGACGCCGGAGCAGCTGCAGCAGATCGCGGGGGAGCTGGCGGAGCATTTCGTCTGCTTACCGCTGAGTGAGGCGTATCGCCGCTGGCAGAGCGAGCCGAACGCGCAGCGGCCCACCGCAGCGATCACTTTTGACGACGGCTCGCTCGACAACTACGAGCACGCGCGCCCCGTGCTGGCACAGCTCTCGCTGCAGGCCAGCTTCTACATCCCGGTCGGGCTGGTAGAGCAGCGCGTTTGCCCCTGGCACGATCGCCTGGGCTTTGCGCTGCTGCGCAGCGTGGCCGCCGTACGCAAGCAGCCCAAGACCAACTTCCCGCTGTTGCTGGCCCCCTTTGGCCTGACTCCGGAGGAGCTCGACGCCATCTTGCCAGTGGACGCGCTGCTGCTCGCGGCGCGCGGCGTGAGCACGGCCAAGCAGCTCAGCCCGGGCGCTCGCGAGCGCGCGATCGTGGCGCTGGAGCAGGCGCTCGGCGATCACCAGGTGCCCGGCTGGGCAGGCCTGATGAGCTGGCAGCAGATCCGTGAGCTGGCCGCACAGGGGCACGAGATCGGCAGCCACTCGCTCACCCATCCGCTGCTGCCCGATCTGGACGCTGCCGAGATCGAGCGAGAGGTCCAGCTCTCGCGCACGCTTCTGGCCGAGGCCGCCGGCTGCCAGGTGACGTCCTTCTGCTATCCGAACGGTAGCTATGATCAGCGCTCGCTCGAGGCGGTGAGCCGCGCCGGCTACAGCTGCGCCGTCACCACCCGCTGGGGCCTGCACCGAGGCGGTTCACCTTTCGAGATCGAGCGCTGCGACATGGATTTTGCGCGCCTCTTGACCCGCCAGGGCGAGTTCTCGCCCGAGCGGCTCTGGCTGCGGCTGAGCGGTCTGCAGCCCGGGCTCACCAGCACTACATACGGCGATTGAGCTCCTGAAACAGCTCCGTGAAACGCGGCGCGTTGCGGCCCGCCTCCGCCAGCGCAAAGCGCGCCACCCGCGCACGCGCCTCGGCGCTCGGGTGCGGTACCCACTGGCCCTCCAGCGGCTTCACCTCCACCCCCGAGAAGTCGCTGAAGGAGCAGATGAAGGTCTGCCCGCTCTCGATCTCGAGCACGTGCAACACCACCCGGCCCGCGTCCAGATGGGGCTCGGCGAGCAGCTCCACCCCATGATCGGCGCCGAACGCATGGGACGGTGCCAGGTCCACGTCCACCTCCAGGAACTGCTCCTCTTCACGCGGCGGGCTGGGCGGAGGCGCGGGCGTGCTCGGGCGCGCCGGGTCGGGCCGCGCCACCAGCACGGAGCAGGGCGCGTTGCGCACCACCTCTTCCGCGACCGAGCCCACCAGCAGGTGCTCCAGCCCGCGCCGCGAGTGCGTGCCCACGAGGATCAGGCTGGCGTTCCGCTCGTGCGCCTGTTTCAGCAGGCAATCTGCAGCTTTGCCGAAGCAGACCACGGGCGTCACCGGAGCGAGTGACACACCCAGCGCCTGCGCGCGCGTCTGCAGCAAGCGTACCAGGTTATCGCGAGAGCGCGCGACGAACTCCTCTGTCGAGGCTGCCACCTCCTGCAGGCGCGACGGCGTCGCTTCCGGTAGCGCCAGCAGCGGCACCAGCCGGATCGCGGGCGATTCGGCTGCCATGCGCAGGGCTTGATCCAGCGCGGGGATACAGAAGTCCGAGTAATCGATGCCAACGATCAGCGTGCGTTCCGTTGTCGCCATGGGTTACAACATCGGTCGGCGCGTGCTGGGCAGCAAGCCCGTTGTTCCAGCCGTAGCATCGAGGTGCTGCTTTTTCTTGTTGGTTTTCGCTGTCCTCGGTGGCAGCGTCGGCCCTTCGTAGTGTCACGGTAATCGGCGGCCTGTCACGAGGCGCCGTCCTCGAGTCGTCTGCAGAGGGTCTTGCTTCAGAAGGTGGTTGATTAGGCATGGGCACTGGCGCTTTCTTCAAGGTCTCCTTCCTTTCGCGAGCGGCTCTCGTTCGCGCGGCTCTCGTTCGCGTGGCTTTTTCGTTCGTAGCCGTGAGTTTGTCGTTCAGCCTCGCGCTCACGAGCTGCGCTCCGCCCCAGCCCTTCGTGTGGGCCAGCCGCCTGCCGCCCACGGACGAGAAAAACAGCCCGCTGCGCATCGGCCCCGGCGATGAGATCTACGTGCTCGTGGCCGATCAGCAGGCGCTCTCGGGTACCTTCACGATCGGTCCGGAGGGTAGCTACGTGCAGCCCGTGGTGGGCGCCGTCTCCCTCAACGGCTTGACGACGAAGGAGGCCACACAGCAGCTCACCGCGCGGCTGTCGGGCATCCTCGTGCGGCCGCAGGTCACCATCACCGTGACCAAGCGCCGCCCGCTGCGCATCTCCGTGATCGGCCAGGTGACGAAGCCGGGTCGCTTCGAGGTGCCATACGATGAGAGCCTGCTGTCCACCATCGCGCTGGCAGGTGGCCTCACCGAGTTCGCCGACGATGAGTCAATCTACGTCATCCGGCGTGAGCCGCACCTGTTGCGCATCCGCTTTCGCATGCGCGATCTCGCCGCTCCGGACGGGGTCAGCGCGCGCTTCCGCTTGAACGATGGTGACGTCGTCGTCGTCGAGTGACGGTCAGGTCCAGGCTCCTCAGCTGACGAAGTATGCCCGGTCCGGCTTGTACTCTGTTGCTCGCGGCCTTCGCCTCCTCCGTGGTCGAGGCTGGCGTCGGCGCCGATAGCGAGGTGGCGGCCGGGCGCGCTCCGGTCGACTACGCCGGGGCACCGAAGAACTCGGCCAGCTTCACCGTCGTGCCGGGCGCCGGGGTCCGGCGCCGCTCTCCGCAGAGCACGCTGACCCTCAGCTACACGCCGCGCATCTACTATCGCGGCCCCAACGCGCTCTCCGTCGATCGCCCGCTGGTGCTGCACCAGGCCGCGCTCACTCACGACTGGGACGCGACACACGACATCTCCTGGACCAGCAGCGCCCAGGTCAGCGTGGGGCAGATCGACTACACCGCCGCGGGCGTGGTGTTCGACGAGACGATCAGCTCGGCCGTGCGCACGTCGATCACGGATCTGTTCCGTGCCACCGGCACCACGGGCGCCCGCTTCGGCCTGAGCCCGCGCCTGAGCCTCAACATCGACAACTCCGTCGAGTACACCACCACCCTCGACGACACGGCCGTCATCCCCACGCCAGAGGCCGTCGCAGCCGGGCAGGGCATGCCGGGCGTGGGCCAGAGCATCTTCGGCAGCGTCATCCCCGACAGCTTCCAGGTGAGCACCCACCCCAGCCTCGGCTTCTTGATCGGCCGCGACATGCACCTGGGCACGTCGGTCGACGTGACGTACCAGTGGTTCAAGGATACGGCGCGCTACCTGCTGATCTCGCCGGATCTGTTCTGGGACGCCAAGTTCGGCGCCCGCACCACGGTCTCCATCGCCGGCGGCTTCTCGTACCTGCACGTGCTCGATGCGATCGATACGGAGCAGCTGGAGAGCTCGTTCGGCGGCAACGCGCACGTCGATCTGAACACGGTGGTGTATCGCGGCAGCGGTACCACTGCCACGTACGGCATCGACGCCTCGCTCGAGTACTACTTCGATCCCATCACCGGCACGTCCACCCCGCGCGCGGGCGCCACCACGCGCATGCTGCTCGAGCTCGGCCGCAAGTGGACGCTGGAGCCGATCGCGGCGTTCTACACGGTGCTCGAGACCACCCGTTACGTGGTCTTGCGCAACGGCGTGCCCGTGACCGCCGATCCCAATGATCCAGACGGCGCGCTGCAGCTCGATGCGTTCGTGGCCAACGATGCCACTCTGGTTCGGCTGGAGCTGCCCGTCACGTACCAGGCGTCCGAGGGAGTCGGGCTCAGCTTCGGCGTGCGCTCCAACATGCGCGCGCGCCCGCTCAGCGATCCAGACTTCAAGCTCAACGAGCAATACGAGCTGTGGGCCTTCGTGGGCCTGACCATCCGCACCGCCACCTCGGCGGACAGCGGTGCGTGGCTGCCGTTCTGATGTCTGCGGTCTAGACGCTGGTCGGTTTCAGCGGCGCGAGCCTCGTCGCGCCGTGGTCGTCGCTCGGCGGCCCGCAGAGCTCGGCTACGGCTCGCGCCGCACCTGCTCCAGCGCCATGCGCGTGCCCGCGTCCAGCTCGCCCGTGCGCTGCACCCGCTGGCGCCAGGCGCTCGGCGATTCACCCGCCACCCGCCGGAACTGGCGGCTGAAGTTCTGCAGGCTGGAGAAGCCGAGATCGATGGCGATCTGAGTCAGCGGGCTGTCGGAGTGCAACATGCGGCGCTGGCCCTCACGGATGCGCGTGATGTCCAGCTCCGCGCGGAAGCTGGTGCCCAGCTCCTGCAGGCGCCGCTGCAGGGTGCGCGCGGAGATGCCCAGCTGCGCCGCGGTACGCGCCAGCTCTGCATTGTCGAGATCGGCGGCCAGCGCCGCGTGCAGCTCCGTCAAGAAGCCGGGCACGCGCGCCGGGCTATCGCACAGCACGGTGACGCTCTCGCGCGTGGGGCCGTCGAGCTCGCCGTCCAGCCAGCTCAGCGCCTCACCCACGTCGGTGAACAGCGACACCGGGTAGGGCGCCGCGAAGATCTCGTACGAGCCGCTGACGACCGCGCCCAGCGCGCCCTCTGCGCGCAGCACCGCGTGCCGGATCACGCGCGATGCCAGCGTGGCACGGTGCTTGGCCATGAAATGGCCGATCCAGCCGAAGCCGGCCAGATCCACGTGCTCGAGGCCGCGGATGTCCAGCAGCGAGACGTGCTCGCTCGTCTGCTGCAGCGTGCGCTCCACCAGATCGAACAAGCTGGTGAGGTTCTGAAGCTCGGCGCGGCCCCACAGCACCGCGCCCCAGAGCCGGGGTGTGGCACAAAAGTGCAACCAGCCGCTGCCCACGACATAGCGTCCGACCGGTGCCTGGACGAAGGCGTCGACGTCTTGCTCGAGCTTCATTCGCAATCCTGGCTCAACGACGTCCGTACCCGAGAGGAGCGTGTATCCCCCCGGCACACTCGCACTTGCGATGCGTCGACAGCCTGGTGCCCGTAGCACGCCGCGCTCAATTCTGCCGCCCAATCTTGGTGCGTGAGGCAGCGTATACGCGGCCATTTTCGCGGCGCTCGCGCCGGGTGCTCATGATTGGCACGCTTGTTGAGCAAGATCGCATTCTTTCAATCCCGACGCTGGACCGGCGCAAAGTGATTTGCCCTTGGCGCGCCCGGGAACGCAAGCCCGTAGGCGGCACGCTAGCTTGTGCCTGGGCGCTGGAAAGGGTCCAAGCGACGTAAAGGCTACGCGTCAGCGGCGACTCACCCGGTGCCGCCCTTTGGGGAAGCGGGCTCGAGAAGCACGAGCCCGCTTCCGTTTCGGGGCCAGACAGATTCAACTCCGGGCCATGCGCGCGCTGCTGCTAGCGATAGTCCTGGTCCTGGTTCTCGAGCTGTGGCTGCTGGTGTGGCTCTCCCGCCATATCGGCGCGTGGGCGCTGCTTGGGCTGCTCTTGCTGGGCGGCACGCTCGGCGCCAGTCTCGCCAAGCGTCAGGGCCTGCGCGTGTTTCGCGACTGGCAGGCCGCGCTCTCCTCCGGCCAGCCCCCGCGCGAAGGCGCGCTGGAGGGCATGCTGGTGCTGGCCAGTGGCATGCTGTTCGTGCTGCCCGGTGTGCTCAGTGACGTGCTGGGCATTGCGCTCTTGTTTGCGCCAGTGCGCCGGCGCGTTGCCAGAGCACTGCGTCCGTGTCTGAGTGTACAGGAGTTGTCTGGCTTTGCTGGTGGTGTTGGCCAGCGTGGGCGGGCGGCGCCGTGGCCCGAACAGCCCGGTGTGCCACCGGGCCGCGCTGCTGTTTCACCGGGCCTCGGTGGCACCTCGCCGGGTCACGCGCGACCGGTGCAGGGCAACCGTCGCTGGGACGATGGCCCGCAGGTGGTGGAGACCGAGGGCGAGGCCGTGAACGACGAGCCGTACGAAGACGACGAGGACGACGACGGCGCTCCCCGGCAGCTGCACTGAGCCGAATCCGGGCCAGTGGTCTCCCGAAACAGTGCCCCGAGGTGACGGCCGGTGCCGCGCAGCGGCAGCCCGGCCCCCAACCCGTGAAAGGACGGCGCGCTGCCGCTACTGCACGCCAATCGTGCTCATCACGCTCTCCAGCGCCTCCTCCGCGCCGGCGTCTACCAGACGCTCGATGGCGCGGTTCGCGTAGAAACGCGCCAGCGGATGATCGGAGTTGCGCGAGGAGTGCAGGCGCGTGGCGATGCGGCGTCGGATCGACTCTGACTCCGTGTTCAGAAAGGCGTCGACCAGACGATCGTACGTCTCCGGCTCTGAGCGATCGCCGAGCTCGGCGGTGGGATCATGCGCCGGATCGAGCTCCGGCGCGGGCGGCGGCACCGGGCGCGGCTGCACCACGCTGCGATACGAGTCGGGCGCGCTGCTGCTGCGGCTCAGCTCGGGCGCCGAAGCAGAGCTCGGTGCCGAACGCAGCTCGGCAGCCCCGGAGATGCGCGCGGCGGGCGCGGCGCTGCGCTGGGCTTCGGGGCGGTGTGGCTCGGCAGCGGCATGCGGCTGGCTGCCGCCGGAGCTGTGTGGCGGCAGCCCGCTCGCTGCCACCGGCGTGCTCTGCGCAGCCGGGCGCGCTGCGCGCAGCCCCGCGGAGCTGGACGACACGTTGAGCGGCGACTCCAGCTGGTTGCGCGTGTTGCTGGCCGGCGCGCGCCGGGCGGCAGGGCCACGAACGTTGCGCCGCTTGTGTGCGGCGGGCTGCATCGAGCCCGAGCGCTGCGGCAAGAGATCCAGATCCGCCAGCTCGCCCAGGTCGAGCGACGACACGCTCTTGTTGAGCTTCTCGCGCAGGGCGCTGCCCTCACGCTGCGCGGCATTGACCACGCTCTGAATGCCCTTGGGCAGGGTAGGCGTGGAGGCCAACATGCGCAAGGTGGCCGAGTGCGAGGGCATCTGATCGTTGCGATACACGCCCATGTAGATGCCGGCGCCGGAGGTGCCCGACTTGAGCCGCTCGCTCACCTCGTTGAAGAAGGTGAAGGGCGTGCTGGCCAGCAGATCCCCGGAAGCCTCGACCACCAGCCCCAGGTAAGCGATGTCGCTCATGGCGAAGCCCGCCGGCATCACTCCGCTGCTCTGCAGCGCATCGTTCACCCACTCGCTCACCCCGTCCACCGTCAGCCCTGGCAGATCGCCCTGCGAGTAGTTCAGCACGCCCGTGGACATCAGCAGGGTGCGCAGGTCTTCGCCGTCCAGGGTGCGGATGGGGTGCAGCCCCTCGCGCTGATTGAGCCGGTTGAAGGCGTCCAGCGGCTCCACGATGATCTCGTTGATGCGCTCGAAGTACTCGTCCAGCGTGACCTTGCCGTGCAGCTGGGCGAGTCGCGCGTTATCCGCGAAGATCAAGCCCAGCTCCGGGATCTTGACCAGCTCGCTCACGGCGCGCACCGCGTTCACCTTGGCGATGCCGCTCTCCTGATCGCCGGGCAGGGTGGTGAGCGTGGTGATCGGCAGCTCCAGCGCCTCCAGCACCCGCACCAGCTCGCTGACGGCGGAGCCCGTGCCGCCGCCCAGCCCGGCCGTGAGCAGCACCACGTCGGCGCCCTCGGTGTGGCGGGCCACTGCCTCGCGGATGCGCTCCGCGCTCTCCGTGACGCACTGCCGACCGTAGTTTAGATCCGAGCCGGCGCCGTCGTAACCGTCGATACCGATATACAGGCGCTGCGCCTCCGACAGCCCCGGCTGGTTCGCCTTGCCGAGCGACAGCGCCGACAGGTCGGTGCGCGCCGTGTTCAACGCCATGGCTCGATAGCCGCGCCGCGCGAACTCGGCGGCCAGGTTGCCGCCTCCCTGACCCAGTCCAATGACGGCGATATCGAGCGAACGGTCTGACGGTTTCATGCGTCTCTCCGGTGATCTTCTGAGTCTGACTCGTGGGTAACGTCTTGCTGGCTCAGCCCCGCTCGGGGCCGCCCCGTTCTCGGGTGCGGCGCCCGGTTGCCCTGGGCCTTGCTCACTGGCGCCGCCCTCCGGAGGCGGCACCCAGCTCGCACGGGAGGCCCCGGGGGCACCGCCAAGCGACCCGCATCTTTAGCAAAACTCGGGAAAGATCCGCGCTCGTTCGCACGAACTCGCCAGCTTCAGCTCACGCAACGCGGAGCATGCGTTGCGCGGCCGAGTAGCCGGTCCCGGAGCCGTGAGCCGCCGCTGCCAGTGAGCTTCGAGCAACGCCGGAGGTTCCGCTCACCGTCGTCGTTTCCGCCGCGGTCGGACCTCGCCTCCCGAAGCGCGGATTGCCCCGCCGTTGCTACGTGATTCGCGGCCGCGGTATGCAGGCACCCATGGCGAACCCCCTTCCGGGCATCAAGGCAGCGAGCAGCTGCATGTACGACATTGTGAGTCTGGGTGAGGTGATGCTGCGCCTCGATCCGGGCGAGGGTCGGATCCATACGGCGCGCACGATGACCGTCTGGGAGGGCGGTGGTGAATACAACGTGGCGCGCGGTCTGCGCCGCTGCTTTCAACAGCGCGCTGCCATCCTGACCGCGCTCGCCGACAACCCCGTCGGGCGGCTCGTGGAGGACTTCATGCTGCAGGGCGGGCTGGATACGCGCTTCCTGGTGTGGAAGCCGTATGACGGCGTGGGCCGGCGCACCCGCAACGGGCTGAACTTCGTCGAGCGTGGCTACGGCATACGGCCGGCGCTCAGCTGCTCGGATCGTGGCCACACCGCCATCTCGCAGATCAAGGTGAGCGACGTCGACTGGGAGCGCGTGTTCGGCGCGGCGGGCGGCACGCGCTGGTTCCACACCGGGGGCATTTTTGCGGCGCTATCCGACGGTACGCCGGAGGTCGCTCTGCATGCCATGCGCGCCGCGAAGAAGAGCGGCGCGCTGGTCTCGTACGATCTCAACTACCGCGCATCGCTCTGGAAAGACGTGGGCGGCCAGGCCAAGGCGCGCGAGGTCAACCGCGCGCTGGTGCCGTACGTGGACGTGCTGTTCGGCAATGAAGAGGACTTCTCCGCGGCGCTCGGCTTCGAGCTGGACGCAGGCGCAAAAGACTTCAGCGAGCTCGACGTGGAGAGCTTCCGGCGCATGGTCGAGCGCGTGCAGCAGACCTTTCCGAACCTCTCGCTGGTCGCCACCACCCTGCGCGAGGCGCACTCGGCCAGCCTCAACGGCTGGGGCGCGCTCGCGGCCGGCGGCGGGCAGTTCTGGCAGGTGCCGCTGCGGGACATCGCCATCCTCGATCGCGTGGGCGGCGGCGATTCCTTTGCCTCGGGCTTCATCTACGGGCTCCTGGAGGGTAAAGATCCGGAATGGGCCCTGCGTTGTGGCGTGGCGCACGGCGCGCTGGCCATGACCACGCCGGGCGACACCACCATGGCCACGCTGCCGGAGGTGTTGAAGGCCATGGGCGGCGGCAGCGCCCGCATCGATCGCTGAGGCGTTGAACATGAGCAAAGAAATCAAGGGCGAGGTGTTTCAGCAGCTGCGCGCCTGCCGGGTCGTCCCGGTGGTGAAGCTGCCCGACGTGGAGTGCGCCGAGGGGCTCGGGCGCGCGCTGGTCGCAGGCGGCTTGCCCTGCATCGAGGTGACGTTCCGGAGCGCCGCGGCCGAAGGCGCGATCCAGAAGCTCAGCACCATCCCAGGTTTGCTGGTGGGCGCAGGCACCATCCGCAGCGTGGAGCAGGCCAGGGTGGCCAAGAGGGCAGGGGCTCGGTTCTTGGTCAGCCCTGGGCTTCGCCAGGAT
Organism: Polyangiaceae bacterium; assembly: GCA_025937895.1. Taxonomy (GTDB): domain Bacteria; phylum Myxococcota_A; class Polyangia; order Polyangiales; family Polyangiaceae; genus SZUA-265. The sequence goes on from JAICQL010000236.1 coordinate 11,913, forward strand.
GTCGTGAAATACGCCGCTGACGAGGGATTACCCATGAGCGCAGGAGTAGTCACCCCCAGCGAGATCGAGCGCGCGCTCGATCTGGGCTTGTCGGTGCTGAAGTTCTTTCCGGCAGAGTCGTTTGGTGGCGTGAGTACCCTCAAGGCGCTGGGCGCGGTGTACCCGGACGTGCCGTTCATGCCCACGGGCGGAGTCAATGCAGACAATCTCGGCAAGTACCTGGCGCTCGATAACGTGCTGTGCGTCGGCGGCAGCTGGCTGGCAGAGGGCGCGCTGCTCTCCGAGCGCCGCTTCGACGAGATCGAGCGGCGCGCGCGCCAGGCGGCGGAGCTCGCCGGCAGTCAGCCCGCGGGCGCTGCCAGCGATCGTACTCGCTGCCGGCGTTTGCGCGCAGGCGCTCCCGAGAGA
>JAICQL010000028.1 GCA_025937895.1 Polyangiaceae bacterium
GTGCCACCGGCACCTCCGGCAGCCGTGCCGCCAGCACCTCCGGCAGCGGCACCCACCAGCGCTTCCGGCTAGGAGCGGCCGATGCCGCGGTACTTGAAGCCCGCTTGCTTGAAGCCGCTGGGCGAGAGCACGTTGCGGCCGTCGAACACGAAGCGCCGCTTCATGCCGCGCGCCAGCCGCTCGATGTCCGGCGACTGGTACTGCAGCCACTCCGTGGCCACCACCAGGGCGTCCGCACCCTGGGTGGCGGCGTAGTAGTCCGCCGTCAGCTCCACCCGCTGCGCCAGACCCATTTCTTGCAAGTGCGCCCGCGCAGTCTCCAGCGCCTCCGGATCACTGCCCACCACGCTGGCGCCCGCGTTCAGCAGGCCCTCGATCAAACGCAGCGCGGGCGCCTCGCGCACGTCATCCGTCTTGGGCTTGAACGCCAGGCCCCAGACCGCGATGCGCGTGCCGGCGAGCCCGCCGAGATCGCGCTCCATCGCCTTGAGCAGCTCGCTCACCGGGCGCTGGTTGGCCTCGATCGCCGCACGCGCCACCCGGATCGGCACGCCCAGCTCCTCCCCCGTGCGCACCAGCGCGCGCAGATCCTTCGGGAAACAGCTGCCGCCGAAGCCCAGGCCCGGATACAGGAACTGGAAGCCGATACGCCGGTCGGCGCCCAGCGCCAGGCGCACGTTCTCCACGTCACCGCCCGCGGCCGTGCACAGCTCCGCCATCTCGTTCATGAAAGAGATCTTCGTCGCCAGCAGCGCGTTCGCCGCGTACTTCACGATCTCGGCGCTCTTCGGTGACATGCGCAGGATGCGATTGCGCTGGCGGTTGAAGGGCGCGTACAGGCGCTCCATCAGCGCGTAGGCCTCGTCGTCATCCGTGCCGACGACGATGCGATCCGGCTTGAGGAAATCCTCGATCGCGGCGCCCTCTTTCAAGAACTCCGGGTTGCTCACCACGCTGATGCGCTTGCGCGAGGAGGCCACCACGTCGCTGACCTTCTGGTTGGTGCCGACGGGTACCGTGCTCTTGAGCACCAGCACCAGGTCGCGCTCGGCGGACTGAGCCACGCCGCGCGCAACCTCCAGCACTCGGCTCAGATCCGCCGAGCCATCTTCCTGAGGCGGCGTGCCCACGGCCACGAACACCACCTCGCGCCCGCGGATGCCGCTCGCCAGGTCGTTGGTGAAGGTGATGCGCTGCGGAAAGTTGCGCGCCAACATGGCTGCCAGCCCCGGCTCGAAGAAGGGCACCTCACCCTTCTCCAGCCGCCGCAGCTTCTCGGGATCGACGTCGATGCAGACCACGTCTGCACCCGACTCCGCCAGGCAAACGCCCGCCACCAGTCCCACATAGCCCGTGCCGATGACCGCTACTCTCATAAGCCTCTGCTCTAGCCCATCAAACGGATAAAGGAAAAGAAGACTTGCCCCCGGAAGGGGCATGGCTCGCTGTTGATTCGAGTTAGATTTTGCCTCACTCGGCCGCCTCCTGGTCGGAGAACGGCTCGGCGCGCGGGCACTCCGCCTGCAGCCGCTGGCAGGCCGCGGGCGCCTCGCGCTCGCTCAGCTGCGCGATGAAGCCCTGTGCATCACTGCTGTCGATGGTCGCCGCATTGCCGCAGCTGAACTGCGCAAACAGCTCCTCCACCTGCGTGAGCCGGGCATCCATGCAGCCCTCGAGCTCAGCCACCGTCACCTCGCAATCGGTGTAGGCGCTGGTGTCTCCATTGCACTCCAGCACCGCGGCAAAGTCGAGATCCTCACGGCTAAACAGCGGGTTGGTGCCGTCGTTGGTCTGGCTCACGCAGCTCGCGGCCTGGGTCTGACAGGCGTCGGTAGTATCGGTCAGCGCTGCGCCAAACAGCTCGCAAGCCTTGCGCACCGTCTGCTCCACCCCCACCTCCTGCTGGATCGCGCCGCGGATGTTCTCGCAGGCCGAGATGGCATCCGAGCTCGAGATGTCGCGCAGCGCGGTCGACTCCGGAAGGCCGGTGTCCACCCGCGAGCCCTCGCTCTCCCCACCGCAGCCGCAGAGCGCGCTGGCGGCCAGCCCCACCCAGCGCCATTTCCCCAACAAATTCATGTAGCTTTCTCCGTTCCCTGGGCGGGCCGCGCGGCCTCGCGGGGCTCTGCGCACCGCTCCGGGGCAGCCCTACCGCTCATTACGGCCGTTTGCAGGGCAAAAAAGCCCGCCCCGGGCGCGGCCGTGCGGACGGCGTGCTACCGTCCCCTCCCGTTTTCGACGCATGTCCGCCCACACCTCCCGCGAGCTGATCCGCACCCGGCTTTCCCGGGAGTCCGGCAGGATCGACAAGACCGCCCCCCGCCGCGTGGCGCTGGCCTATCCCTCCCCTTACGCGGTGGGCATGAGCTCGCTCGGCTATCAGCAGATCTATCGCATCCTGCAGGACATGCCGGGCGTCGCCTGCGAGAGGGTGTTTTTACCCGACGGCGCCGACCAGGCAGAGGCGCTGCAGGATGTGGAGGCACCACTCAGCTACGAGGGGCAGCGATCGCTCGGGGATTTTCAGCTGATCGCCTTCAGCGTGGCGTACGAGCTGGAGCTCGCCGGCTTGCTGCGCATGTTGCACGCCTCCGGTATCCCGCCACTGCGCGCCGACCGCAGCCGGCGCCACCCCCTGGTGATCGCCGGTGGTCCGCTCACGTTCTCCAACCCACTGCCGCTCGCGCCGTTCGTCGATGCCATCGTGATGGGCGAGGCCGAAGAGATCGTGGAGTGGCTGGCAGAGACCTGCTTCGAGGCGGCCGACTCCGAGCACGCGCGCGAGCAACTGGCGCAGCACCCGCACATCTTCGTGCCCAGCGTGCACGGCTCCACGTTGCCCAGCCTGGGCAGGACGGAAGACGCGCGGCTGCCGGCGCGCAGCGTGATCCTGACCCCCGACACCGAGCTGTCGAACATGTTCCTGCTGGAGGCCGAGCGCGGCTGCTCGCGCACCTGCACGTATTGCGTGATGCGGCGCGGCTCGGCTGGCGGCATGCGCAAGGTGCCGAAGGATGTGGTGCTCGAGCTCATCCCCGAGCACGTGAGCAAGGTGGGCCTGGTGGGCGCGGCCGTCAGTGATCACCCGCAGATCGTGGAGATCGTCTCGGAGCTGGCGGACCGCGGCAAGCAGGTGGGCCTGTCCAGCCTGCGTCCCGATCGGCTCAAGGAGCCGTTCGTGGTGGCGCTCAAGCGCGCCGGCTATCGCACGCTCACCACGGCGCTCGACGGCGCCAGCGAGCGCCTGCGCGAGACCATCGAGCGGCGCGGCCGCGTGCCGCACTACGAAGCGCTGGCCGAGCACGCGCGCGCAGCCGGCATGCAGCGGCTGAAGCTGTACCTGATGATCGGCTTGCCCGGCGAGACCGAGTCGGACATCGACGAGTGCGCCGAGTTCGTGAGCAAGCTCTCGCGCATCTTGCCGGTGGCGCTGGGCATCGCGCCCTTCTGCGCCAAGCGCCGCACCCCGCTCGACGGCCAGCCCTTCGCCGGCATCGAGGTCGTGCAAGCGCGGCTGGAGCGCCTGCGCCGCGGCCTGAAGGGGCGCGCCGACGTGCGCTCCACCAGCGCCAAGTGGGCCTGGGTGGAGTACGTGCTGGCGCAGGGTGCCGAGGAAGAGGGCCTGGCGCTGTGGCAAGCCGTGCAGGCCGGCGGTCGCTTTGCGGACTACCGCAAGGCCTTCGTCGAGCTCGGCTACGGCACGCGCGGGCCGCAGCGCCCGCGGCTCGAGCCCCCGCCGCTGCCGGTGGTCGCCGCCAAGCCCGCGCGCAGTACGAGCCCGGGCTCGCGCGCGCTGCCGCTGGTCGGCTGACGCAGGCTCGTCGCCGCTGGCTCAGTGCTTACGGCAGATCTGCAGCCGCGCGCCAAATCCCCCGAGATCCACCTCCGGGCCATCCTCGACGACCAGCCCCGCCGCGCCCGCCGCCCGCGCCGTGTGCTCCGCCAGCGGCGAGAGCCACACCAGCCGCCCCCCCGGGCGCAACACCCGCGCCGCATGACGCACGAAGCCGCCGAGCAGCTCCGCGAGCGAGCCGTCGCGCGCCACTCGCCGCCCCATCGGCGGGTTGCTCACGATCAGACTGACCCCCGCCGGCGCAAACTCCAGCGCCGAGCGCTGCACCAGCTGGCCAGCAAGGCCTGCCGCGTCCAGGTTGGCGCGTGCCGCCGCCAGCGCACCCGGATCGATGTCACAGCCCCAGAGCTCTGCAAACGGGCCGCGCCGCGCCCGCTCCACCAGCTCCAGCCCGCTGCCCACAAACGGATCCCAGACCACGTCGTCCGCCCACACCTCGCTCGCGCGCGCCAGGGCCGCGGCGATGGTCGGGTGTGAAGCCGCCCGCACGTCGCGCTGCCGGTACGCAAAGCGCGGATCCGGATCGAGCCGCGGCACGAGCAGCAGCATACCCGCGCCGTCGCTGCGCGCGCGCACCGTCCACGGCGCCCGCTCCGGATCGTTGATGGGCGCCCACTCGTCGTCTGCCACGCGCCGTTGCACGGCCTGCGCCAGCGCCCAGGAGCGCGCGCGCTGATGCCCGGCGTCGCTCCAGTCCACGCGAAAGCGCGGCCGCCCGCTGCTCCAGCGCGTGAGCCAGCTCGCTGTCTGCGGCCGGGTCAGCGCCTCCGCCACCCGCTCCGCCACCTCGTCGATGCGCTCATCGAGCGGCACGCACAGCGCCACCTCCAGCGCCAGCCGCGAGCGCAGCAGCTCGTCCAGGGTGCCCGCGTGCGCGAGCGTGCAGCCGCTCGCCGGCAGCGGCGCGCGCGCGGTCTGTGCCTGCAGGCCCAGCTCCGCCAGCTCCTCCCCGAGCAGCCCCTCGAGCCCCCGGCGACAGCCCAGCCAGACCTGGCAGGCATTGCCCAGCGCGCGCTGGCTGACGATGACACACGCCTGTTGCCGCGAGCCACGCCGCTCGATCAATGCCAGCGCTCGCTGCCGGCGCCGCTCGAGCTCGCTGTCGTTCACCCGCAGCTCGCCGAGCGCGCTGCGGCTCCGTTCGCCGCCGAGCGCGCCCAGTGCGTCGGTGATCGCGCGCGCTTCCGGCAGCTCCGCCACCGCCAGCGCGCGCAGCAGCGCCGGCTCCGCCTGCGGATCCGCCAGCTTGGCCAGGCCTCGCGCTGCCCAGCGCTGGCTCGCCGGCAGCGGCTCGTCCAGGCTCGCCACCAGCACCTGCCCGAGCCGCGCGCGCGCGGCACCAGCCGCTCCGTCACCCGGGCGCGCCAGCTGCTCACCCGCCAGCCGTGCGAGCAGCGCCAGCAAGGCGGGCCGCTGCTCCGTCGTCGCTTTAGCCAGGGCCTCCAGCGCGGGCTCCAGCAGCGCCAGCCCCGCGCGCGCGAGCGCCCGCTCCAGCAACTCCCGCTGCTCCTTGGTCTGCACGGGCAGCGCGCGCAGCAGCTCCGGCAACGCGCGCAGCGGCGGCGTGTAACCGGGCTCCGTCAGGCAGCGCTCGAGCGCGCTGGCCGCGCCGCTGCCAGCAGCGCTCATCTCCTCAGCGCTCGACCGAGAGCGCGCGCCGCGCCTCGAAGCGAGCCAGCCCCAGCTCGATCAGCCGGGTCAACAGGTCGCGATAGCTCAGCCCCGTCTCCTGCCACATGCGCGAATACATGCTGACCTCGGTGAAGCCCGGCAACGTGTTCACCTCGTTGACGAACCACTTGCCCGTGCCGCGATCGAGGAAGAAGTCCACCCGCGCGAGCCCCTCCAGCTCCAGCACCTCGAACACGCGCAAGGCCAGCGCCTGCACCTCATGCGTTTGCTCCGGCGCGAGCGGCGCCGGCACCAGGAGCTCGGCTCCGTTCGGATCCAGGTACTTGGCCTCGTACGAGTAGAACTCGTGGCGCGGCACGATCTCTCCCGGCAAAGACACCACCGGCGGCCGCCCGTCGAGCACTGCCGCCTCGATCTCGCGCGCGTCGATGCCGCGCTCGATCAGCACCTTGCGATCGTAACGAAACGCCTGGCTCAGCGCCGCCGACAGCTCTCCCGGCGCGCGCACCTTCACCACGCCCACCGAGGAGCCCAGGTTCGCGGGCTTGACGAAGCAGGGAAAGCCCAGCTGCGCCCGCACCTCGCGCTCCACGTCCTCGAGCCTCGAGCGCTCCGCGCGGGCCACCACGCACTCCACCACGGGCAAGCCGGCCTCGCGCAGCAGCCGCTTGCTGACATCCTTGTCCATGCCCACGGCGGAGCCCAGCACGCCGCAGCCCACGTAGGGCGCGCCTGCCATCTCCAGCAGGCCCTGCAGCGCGCCGTCTTCCCCGAGGGTGCCGTGCACGATGGGAAAGAACACGTCCACCCCGAAGCGCCCCGAGAGCTCCGCCACGTCCCCGCCGCTCGCCGGCGCCACCGCGCCCGTCACCGGCACCAGTCCACCCTCGCCCACCACCGCCGCGCAGCCCGCCGTGTCTGCCTCCAGCAGCGCGCGTGCCTCCAGCAGGTGCCAGGCGCCGCTGCGATCGATGCCGATCGGCACCGGCTCGAAGCGCGCTGGATCCAGCGCCCCCAGGATGCCGCGCGCCGAGCGCACGCTCACCTCGTGCTCTCCCGAGCGCCCCCCGAAGATGATCCCCACGCGCAGACGACGGCTCATGACTCGGACACCACTCGCAGACGGCGGTCGGGTAACGTGGCCTCCGCCCGGGCCCTGGCTGGAAACAGGTGTGAGGGGCGCACGTTGCCGAGCGCCGCGAACAGGTTGCCGCGTACGTGCGGGTTCTCCGCGTGCAGCTCACTGATCAGCTGCTTGACCCGCTGGCGCTTCAGGTTGTCCTGCGACCCACACAGATCACAGGGCAAGATCGGAAAGGCGCGCAGCGCCGCGTAGCGCGCGATGTCCTCTTCTGCCGAGTAGCACAGCGGACGGATCACGATGTGCGCGCCGTCGTCCGAGACCAGCCGCGGCGGCATGGCCTTGATCTGCCCCGCATACAGCAGGTTCATCAGCAAGGTCTCGGTCATGTCGTCACGGTGGTGACCGAGCGCGATCTTGTTGCAGCCCAGCCGCCGCGCCGTCGTGTACAGGATGCCGCGGCGCAGGCGCGAGCACAGCGAGCAATACGTCTTGCCCTCCGGCACCTTCGCCTTCACCACCGAATAGGTGTCCTCCTGCACGATCTCGAACGGGTACTGCTCCTGCTCCAGGTACCCGCGCAGCACGTGCAGCGGATAGCCCGGATGGCCCTGATCGATGTTCACCGCCACGAAGCTGAACTGAAAGGGCACCCGCGCCTGCAGCTGCCGCAGCAGATCGAGCAGCGTGTACGAGTCCTTCCCGCCGCTGATCGCCACCAGCACGTGGTCCCCCGGCTCGATCAGCCCGTAGTCACGGCTGGCCTGCGAGAGCTGCCCGAGCAGCCGCCGCCCGAGCTGCTGCCCATCGTCGCGCGCCGCAGCGGAGGGCGTGGACGCCCCTGGCAGAGCCTGTGTCATGAGAGTGCCATTTTCCTGCAAATGCGGGCGCGAAGCCACCGTGGAGAGCGGCACGGCGGGCAGCACCAGCACTGCCGAGCCGAACGGCTCGAGCGCCGAGCTGCGCAGGGTTATGCCGCCATCGGCTGACTGGGGCAAGAGCACCCAACTGCCGGCGAGAGCGCGGCCTGCTCCGCTCCTGAACACACGTTTGCAAGGTAAAACCCACCGGAGCGAGCTGCCTTCCTGCCCGCGCTGGTGCTATGTCGGCGCTCATGATCAACAGCGGCCATCTGGCGCAGCTGGCGTTCACCGTAGTGGCCGCCGCGGGCGTGTACTCCTTCCTCACCTCCGCCCGCGAGGGCGAGCGGCGGCGCATGTGCACTCCCGCGTGCGCGCTACGGCCGCAATACGCCAACAACAACCGCACCGCGCCCGACTTCGAGCTGCCCACGCTCGACGGCAGCACCAAGAAGCTGTCGGACTACCGCGGCAAGGTCGTGGTGCTGAATTTCTGGACCAAATCCTGCCGCCCCTGCCTGGAGGAGATGCCGGCGCTCGCCGACTTCGCCCGAGTGCTGGAGAAGGAGGGAGACCTCCAGCTGCTGACCGTCAGCACGGACGAGTCGGTGGCCGATGCCCGGGACACCCTGCTCTCCGTGCTCGCCGGGGACCCTCCGTTCGTCACCTTCGTGGACACGGAGAACCAGTTCGTCAGCGAGAAATACGGGACCAAGCTCTACCCGGAGACCTGGTTCATCGACAAGCAGGGCGTGATTCGCGCCCGCTTCGACGGCGCGCGCGAGTGGATGAAGCCGCTCAACCTGGAGTTTGCCCAGTCGCTGCGCGGCCCCGCCACCTGCCAGGTCCAGTTCGACAACCAGGAGCCCATCGGCCCGTTCAAGGACGTCTGCAACGACATCCCGCTCGCCATCTGAGCCGGGCCGCTCTTTGCTCGAGCTGCTCAGGTGTTCACTGAACATCTGGACAGAGCCGCTAGCGCGCGCTATGTAGGGATCCCCCCTGCCTGGAGGTTCTCATGCGTGTTGCTGCCATCTTGCGCCCCCTCGATGACGTGCCCGTGGATTTCCGAGCCGATCCCGACGGCACCTGGGATTTTGAAGCCCTTGCCGCAGCCGCAGGCTTTGAAGAAGCCTGGGGACAGATTTCCATCGGGGCCCTGATGGAGCCATACCTCGGCTTCCCCGAAGGAGCCGCCGTGGTGCTGCTCAGCGCACCGGAAGAGAGCGCCATCGCGCTCGTCGATTGCACGGCGAGGGTGGAGCACCGCTACCAGACCAGCGCCGCAGCCTGAGGCTCGCCGGGCCGAAGGGAGAAGGGGCTCGGTGTCGGGCGTCGACCGACCGACGCTAGAATGTGCCCGCTCGCCCAGCCCCCGGCGACCACGGCAATGCACGTCAGCCGCTCGCCGTGAGTCACTCAGCCAGCAGCGCTGCGAGCACGCCCGGCTCATTCCGTCGCAGCTCCACGACCGGCACCGCCAGACCCAGCCGGCGGAGCTCGGCGGCATTGCTGCCCGTGCTCGCATCCGGCGTGGGCGGCGCACTGAGCACCAGCACGTCGGGCGAGCGCCCCAGCGCTCGCAGCGCGTGCAGGGTGCTGGTGACGTCGTGCAAGACACCTAGCCGATCGGGAGCCACCAGCACCCAGCGGGCGTTGCCCAGCGCGCGAGCGAGCTCGAAGTTCGTCGTGCCGGCGCCCAGCGGGGAGAGGACTCCACCCGCCGTCTCTATCACCAGGGCTGGCAGCTCCGAGCTCTGACACCGCACTCGGTCCACCCAGGACGCGATGGCGTTCACATCGATCTCCTGTCCCTCGTGGTGCGCTGCCAGGGACGGGGCAATGGGCTCACGGAAGGCGTACAGCGGATGCGGCCGCGGGTGCTTCACCCGGGCGGAGGCCTGCTCCAGCAGCGCCGCGTCACCCCCGCACGGCTGCCCATCAGCGCTCGTCCCGCAACCCGTCTCGACCGGCTTCAGGCCCGCGACCGCGTGGCCCGACTCCGCCAGGATCCGGACCAGTGCGGCCGCGACATAGCTCTTGCCGACGCCGGTGCCAGTGCCCAGCACGATCCAGCGCTGCTGCGTGAACGAATCGTGGACGGTACGGGTGCGCGCGCCCAGCGCGAGCTGGGCTGGAGCGCTGGTGGAGGGAGGAGGCACCACCGAGGGCGAAGCGGCGCTGGCTGACGACGCAAGGTCGGGCTGCGCACGGACGCCGGACGGCGAGGCCACGTCGGGCGGCGAAGCGGCTGGCGGTGAAGCGAAGGAGGGGGCAAGGCCCGGCTGCGGTATTGAGGACGGCGAAGCGGAGACCGCCGAAGCGAGTGAGGGGGCGGCGAGTGGGGGCGCAGCGAGTGGGGGCGCAGCGCCGGGCAGCGTGCCGGCGGCTCCGGAGCGCTCGCTCGAGTCGGCAGGGTCGGCAGACTGCTCGCGCCAGGCGCTCAGCAGGGCAGAGCCCAGGAGCTCGAGCTCCGTATCTGTCATGTCCGCACGCAGAGAGATGCGCAGGCGCGAGCTGCCTCTTGGCACGGTTGGCGGGCGAATCGCCTGGGCTCGAACCCCGAGCTGCTCGAGCTGCGCCGCTGCCCGCAAGGTGGCGGCCTCGCTCCCGAACACCACGGGAAAGAGCGGCCCGTGCCTGCCGGCGGGCAAGGGGATACCGCTCGAAATCAGCTTACGCTCCAGCCGAGCAGCGAGCGCGCCCAGCCGCGTCCGGGCCCGGTCCGCGGTGCGCACCACCTGCAGATGCTCCTGCGCCCGCGCGCAGAGCCACGGGCTGACCCCGGTGGAGAAGACAAAGCTCCGAGCACGGTTCCAGAGCCACTGCCGGTAACACCGCGCTCCGGCGACGAAGCCCCCCTGCAGTCCAAAGGCCTTGCCGAACCCACCCACCAGCAGGTCCGGCACCACCCCGACCGCTGCCGCCAGCCCCCGCCCCTCCGGACCAAAGACCCCCAGCCCGTGCGTCTCGTCGAGGATCAGCGCTGCCTGATGCTGGTTGCACAGCTCGCGCAACGCCGCGAAGTCCGGGCTCGTGCCATCCATGCTGAAGTAGCTCTCCGTCACCACCCAGCGCACCGTTCGCTCTGGGCGCGGACGAGCCAGGCCGACAGCGAGCGCATCCAGGTCCCGATGGGGAACCACCACCGTCTCCGCGCGGCTCAAGCGACAGCCGTCGATGATCGACGCGTGGTTCAGGGCATCCGAGAAGATCACATCGCTCGGCAAAGCCAGCGCGCTCAGAACCCCAACGTTCGCTGCATACGCGCTCGAGAACAGAAGGCTCGACTCCACCTCCAGCCAGGTCGCCAGCGCCGCCTCGAGCGCTTCGTGCTCGAGCGTCGTCCCTGACACCAGTCGCGAAGCGCCAGCTCCCAGCCGCTCCGCGCCCGCAACGTGTCCGCGCGTTTCACGTGAAACGCGTGGAACGAGCCCGCGCGTGGGCTCACGAGCTGCAGAGCCCTGGCCCACTTGACGCCACTCGCAGTGCGCCTCCCCGAGGCTTCCGTCACGCGGCTCCTGGTCCACCGTTGCGCCGGCTGTTTCACGTGAAACGTCGCCCCCGCGCGCCGATTGCTCTTGGGCGCGCCCAGCGTCGCCGAGGCCTCGGCCAAACACCTCGCAAGCCAATCCCAGGTAGTCGTTCGACCGCGTGTCGAGCACGCTGCTCTGAGAGCCGCCAAAGTCCGTCCGGCCCTCCGCCGAGCGATAGAGCCCAGCGGCACGCAGCGCGTCTAGCAGCTCCACCAGCCGATCAGCAGCCCGCATCCCACCCCGTGCATAGCGCATCAGCCCCTCCCCGGATACGGGCAGTGCCTGTCGAGCCAGCGGACGCGGCCCGCAGGTACCCGCAACCATGCCCCGCCTCCATGAGCCGCGACCGCCAACCGGACTGCGCTCGCGCTCATGAGCCTGTCCAACGCCACGCCTGCGGCCAGACTGCCGCGTTCGAACCCGAAGCTGTCACTGGCCCGATCAAGTCCCTTGCCCGCTTCGCTCGCAGGCTGCGCTCAAACTTCGCGGCAAGGGACGTCGTCGTCTCGGCAGCGGGAGCGCGCCAACTCAGTCAAAGCTGCTGCCAGTGGGTGCGTCCACTGGATGCACCCGCGCCGCTAGCCAGCTTGCGCCCCCCGAGCGTGCCGCAGCCGGCGCAGGGCCTCCTCCGGGGGAGCGAGGTTGCGCCTGTTTCACGTGAAACTCGGACCCTGTGCCGCAGCCTCGGCTCAGGCAGCCTGCCGCCGGCACCCAGAGCTTCCGATACGCAACCAGAGCAGGTCTCCGATGGCGGATCCCCTCCCTGGCCCGTCTCCATTGCGACCGCCAGGGCCACCCGCCTGCTTCCCTTAGCTGCGACCGCTCGCTGCATGCACACCGGCCTTCTGCCGGCATTGAGGCGCTCCCGCGCCAAACGGTGAGCGCGCTCAACTCAGCTGCTAGCCCGTGGCCACGCACCGTCCAGCTCCAATGTCCCCCCAGCGTCAGGCCCGCTGAACCCATCAAGAGAGGCTTGCGGGCGCGGGCCTCGCACCACGCCTCGTTACCCCGCACGGCGCAAGGGGGCCAGCCGCGCATCGCCTTCCCGCCGTCACGTGCCTTGCCCCACCTTCTCCCGTGGTCGCGCGAGACCCCGCGGACGGCCATAGAGTGTATAGGGGTCTCGAGTGGCGACCCGAAAGTGTGAGCCCCCGCCCGGTTCGTTCCCCGCTGAGACGCCGCGGCCTCCCACGCGGCCGTGCCGCGACGAATGGCAGCCCTGCCGGCGCCTGCCTTCGCACCGCCTCGTCTGAGCACCGACTGATAGACCCGCGCGCTGCCGGGAGGCCGCTCACGTTCCTTCGATTGGTCGCGTCACAGTCCTCTGCCTCACACGCCTTGGTTTCTCGTGCTTGACCTACCGCTGGCACGAGGACGAGCGAGCTCAGCAGCCGCTGTGCGCGAGCCTGCAGGCAATGGCAAGCGCCTCGTCCCCGGCCGCGCTCGAGACGGCAAAATGCGACGCCCGGGACCGCGCGGTGCTGCTGGGGTTGCACGTGCCGCCACGGAGCGGAGCGGGGCGGGGCCGGCTCCCCGAACCGAGCGCGGCCCCCTCTGCATCGCCTGGCCTCCGCCCTGAGTCCGGAGCCCTGCGCTGGCGGCCGGGCGCACTAGGCCCACTGGGCTGGGCGAGCGCGAAGGCTCCGCTCGGCCGCGGGAGAGCGGAGCGCCGCCGGAGGAAACCTTCCCAGCGCAGCCCGGGTTCGCCCCGGCGAGTATTCGGTCTCGCTCGCGCGGGCGTAAGCCTAAGTGCCGACCGCCACCCGACCGTCGCTGCTGCGCGGGGCGCACCTGCGCCTCCTCACCTTTGGAACGCAAACAATTCGGCCCGCGCTCCTCATACTCGCTTCAATCAGGCCGCGTGCTGTCTCCACGGGTGCAATGGCCCGCGAAGAGCGCCGAGGCGGGTGCTGCTGCTGCCGAGAGCGGGGCGCGCTGTCTTCGTTTCACGTGAAACACTCGGCGCGGCTGCGACTGCGTCGAGCGATCGCGGCGCCAGGTGCGACGCAGACGTATGCGCGGCAGCTGGTCTCCGCGCGGCGTCACCATCTGGATGGTTAGCGCCAGGCGAGCGCGACGGTCACGGGACGGAACGCGCCGAGCCTATCAATGGCCAATGGCCGAGCCGCCGCCGCCGGTGCTCGCGGATGTTCGGCGCTCGAACTGGCTCGGGCATTCACTGGGGGGGCCTCGTTTCACGTGAAACGGACAAACCTGAGAGGTCCGCAGAAGACGCTCCTCGAGCCCATCAATGGCCAACGGCGGAGGCGCCGCCGCCAGTGCTCGCGACGTTCGGCGCGCAACCCGCCTCCGGCATTAGCGGGCGACCGCTCGTTTCACGTGAAGCGCACCAGCCGGAGACTCCCGCAGGAGGCGCTCTCCGGTCCTTGTCAACGGCCAATGGCCGAGCCCCCGAGGCCTCGGTGCCCGCGGCCGTTCGGCGCACAAGCCGGCTCGGCCATCACCAGGCGTCTGCTCGCTTCACGTGAAACGCGCCAGCCTGAGAGGCGCGCAGAAGGCGTTCCTCGGTCCTGTCAACGGCAGTGGCCGAGCCCGCCGAGGCCCCGGTGCTCGCGGATGTTCGGCGCGCAAAACCGGCTCGGGCATTGGGGGGGCGGGGCCGTTCGTTTCACGTGAAACGGACCAGCCTGAGAGTTCCGCAGGAGGCGCTCTCCGGTCCTGTCAACGGCAACGGCCGAGCCGCCGAGGCCCGGCGCTCGCGAATGTTGGGCGCGCAAACGTGCTCGGGCATTAGCGGGAGGGACGGTTCTTTTCACGTGAAACCGACCAGCCTGAGAGTCCCACAAGAGGCGCTCCCCGGTCCTGTCGACGGCCAATGGGCTAGACGCCGAGGGCCGTGCTCGCGGCTGTTCGCGCTCACCGGGCTCACGCATTACCGGGTCACCCGCTCGGTTCCCGTGAAACGCACGAGCCCGAGAGTCGCTCCCCCTAACGCGGGGCCTCCAACCATCGACAGCCACGGTCGACATGAACTTTGCATCCGCTGCCTCACACGAGTCGCGGACACTGCGACAGCGTCAAGGCGTCCTCATTTGGGAGCTCACTCAACGGAACCTGCCACCCCATCCGAGACAAGCTTGCTACGCCTCGGCGGGGCTCACTGAGGCTGCCACCCCCATCCTCGTCCTCCTCCCGCGAGTGGCTCCCCACATCGTCAGCCCGCCCGAGGGTGCGGCGGCAGCCGCCTCGCTTCCTTCGGACCTGTGCCGTGAGGCCCGTAGTGCGCTCTCGCTCTGCCTCAGCTTCGTCTCCCCCTCGTCGATGCTCCGGAGCGTGCAGCCGCTGCGGCACGCGAGCACCCACCCTCGTCGCGGCGCTCCGCGCCGGCTATCGTTGGTTGCCACCCGCGAGCGGCTAGCTCTCGAGAGAGCCGGTCGGCGCCCGCTGGAGCCGACCCGAGCAGAGCGCGCGGCGCCCGCGCCGAATCGACTTCTCCCCGTGGCAGCGCCGTGCGGCTGGACGGGGACACGCTGGAGCCGCACGCCTGCCGGCCGCACTCGCTCCAGGCGTGAGAGAATGCCATCGTCAGGAAAGGAACGACGTACCCCCGGAAGTAGCGGAGCGGGGAGATGACCCAGACTAACCCGCGGGACAACGGTGACGGCAGCGTCCCGCGGAAGCCCGGCTTCCCGCGGCCATGGCTTCGGTGCGGCTCTGGCCACGGCTCCGACCCCGACGTCGCCTCGAAGCTCGGCACGGCCGCGCCGTCCGATGTCCGGCCCCCTGCCCACCGAGGTACCCTTCTTGGCCATGCAGCCCTTCGCCCAGCACCGTCCGAGAACCCGCTCCAACAAGGTCGCTTCGACGCCCAGCGACCCTCGCCGGAACTGGCTTCAACCAGCCGGAGCCAAGAAGGCTTTGATCCGAACCCGCGCCCTCATCTTCCGGCGCCCTGTCCGCCGTGCGCAGCAGCCGCCAATAGACGCTGATGGTTTCACGTGGAACAACCAGTAAGCCGCTGGGGCACGCAACCCCAGAGCTCGGCGTTCACCCTCTTACACGCGCACTCCCGGCCCGCCTGTCTGCGGACCTCGCCCGGTACTGGTGGGGGCCACGAACCTAAGCGTCGAATGCCGAGTCGCTGCGGTCCCACCGTCCTGGCGCGCACGAGAGCTGCTCGCGCGGACCCCTCCCGGCTCCAGAGTTCGTGGGAGCCTGAACAGCCTCCCTCCGGCTGCTAGAAGCCGAGTCACTGCCTGGACGCTGCTCCGGCGGGTCTGCCCGCGTCGGACCTCGCTGGATACTAGCGAGTCTTCCGGCACCTGAAGCCCGAGTCACCGCCCAAGCGGTCTCACCGGGCGTGGCGGCGGTACACGAGAGCCGTCACACCAAGCCATCGCCCGCCGCCGGACCTCGCTGCCTACCGAACAGCTGACGAGGCCGTGTCTTCCGGCACCAGAGGCCAAGTCGCTGCCCCGCAGGCCTCGCCGCCAGGGCCAGCGCCGCGAGCCGCTCGTTCGGCTCCTTCCGAGCGGGCCTCGATTACGGGACAGGCCGCGAGCCCTCACCGGAGCCATTCGGCGCCCAAGCGGTCCACCGCCGCGGCCCGACGTTACGGGAGGAGATCACCGACCAATCCTGGCGGCGGCCTCGTTGAGTGCTCCACGGGTCGGAGTCCTTCCGACCACCTGCAAGGGCGATTCGCTGCCGAGCGGTCTACCGCAGTCGTCGCGTGAACGGTGCCACTCGCCCATGAGCAAGCGACGTGCGGACCGCGCGGCGTCTCCACCGCACACTTGGCGGTGAGCGGGTGACGACGAGGGAGGCCCGCCGGCGCCCAGATGGTCTGCTTCCGGCACCATCCTCGGCCCGCGTTGGCGACCACCCAGCGTGCTCCGGTGCATCCCGCCGCTGACGCACCGGCGACGGTCCGGCTCCACCCGCTGCGCTGGTGGTGACACCCCCTGCTCGGCCCCACTGCGCTGGTGGTGACACCCCTGCTTGGCGCGGGTGCGTGCATCCGGCGCCGCTCGAATGCGTTGGCCATTGCTGGCCGAGAGTGTCGGGCAGCGGAGATGGACCTCGCCTCAGTGACAGAGCGAGCGGAGCCGCCGGAGCTCGGTGCCACCGCGGTGATGGCGGGCGCGGCGCTGGGCGCCTCAGGGGTGTCGAGTCAGAGCGCCGACTCGTGTCTGCCCCGCGCCCGTGGGCGCAGCGACGAAGGACCGGTCGTCGCCGGCTCGAGTTCCCGTTGACCGACCGTGCTTCACCAGTGCATCGAGCGGCCAACCTCCCCAAAGCCAGCCACTCGGCTGGCTCGCACGAGGGCAGTGGTCAACCGCCCACGCTCCTGTCGCCCCGCTCTGCGTCGAGTCCCGCGGCGCGGACACGGCCTCCGAGCAAGCACTATCACTGCACTGCTGGCCTTTCACTCCGACCTCGGATCACGTCCTTGGCGCTGATCACGCTGCGTGGACTGAGTGATCACGATGGGCGGAACGCCCAACCTTCGCTACGCCCGTTACCGCGAGGTGGCGTGCGCCGGATGCTTCCCGCAGCCGGCAGCACCCTGCCGCGTCGGCCCAGCGCCATCCCCGATGCGCTCGCCATGGTCTCCCTCCCAGCACCAGGAGCCCGCGCCGCTTCGCCACTCGCGCGCGCGCACTTTGCTCGGCTGACCGGTCCTTATCTACCAGCATGCATCCACAGCTATCCCCCAACTATCCACAGCCTGTGGACAGGCTGGGGATGACCTGCTCCGCCTTCCCACCCGGGCTCCGCACGGATTACTGCTCGCTTGTCGAGACGACTCGCTCGACGGCTGCTCCCAGCGACGGTCCGCCGCGTTCCCTCGGCTTCGCTGGCCGCCGCAGGCGACCCCTCCGCGCTCTCAGCCGGCGGGGGCAGCGGGCAACGGGTCGCCGTTTTCGTCGACTCCGTCGAGCGCTTCGTTCACTCGCTCGAGCAGCTGGCGCAACATGGCCTCAGCGCCGTCCAGATCCGCGCGGCGCTGGGCGCGCTCCTGCTCCAGGTCGTGGGCGAGCGCCATCGCGACGAGCAACATCGCCTGCGGGTGCGACGTGCGATCGGTGCCCGTCAGCGCGCGCAGGCGCTCGTTCACCACGCCGGCGTAGCGCTGCAGCGTCTGCTCGCCGGAGGAGGCGACCAGGCGATACGACTGGCCCCCTACACTCACTTCCACGGCGGGGCGCATCATCGCGGCACGGTACCATTCGCCACGCGCAAGGGGAAAGCGCGCTGCGCCCCGGTTCGGAAAACAGCCATGCGGCCTACAGGCCGCCGCGGCAAACCTCTTGGCTGGTCGCGCACAGGCGGCAGTCGACGTACGCGTCCTGTCCGGCGCTGCACGGGATCTCCGCCGGCTCCTGGTCGAAGCGGGCACACTCGCCGTTGGCGTTCAGCGCCTCCGACGGGAAGGACACCAGGCAGCCGCGGCACACCTTCACGACGTAGCGGATGTTCGCTGATTCGACGTCCACTCCGCCCACCGTCTTGCCGAAGACGCTGACCTCGGCGACGCGGGTCACGGTCTGCCCCGGCTGCAGGCTGTCGCGCAGCTCTGCGCCAGCAGTCTGCGGAATGAGCGTGGCGTTGATCACGCCGTAACCGGCAGACGCCGATTCATCCGGCAGGATCGTGCCCGAGGCGGGCACCGTGAACTCCAGCACCTGCGCGCCCTCGTCATCGAACAGGTGCACCTCCGCGCCTTCGATGACGGTGATCATCGTCTCGGTGCGCAGGTTTTCCTTGTCGCCGCGCGGCGTGAGCTGGCTGCCCACCAGCAAGCTCGCGTCGTAGTCGAGCTTCAGGCCCACATCGAGCACGCCATACCCGAGCAAGGTCGCCGACTCCTCGGCGGTCACCGTGCAGTCCGGGGGGACACGCGCGGCGTTGCCCTGAATGAACAAGCCCGTCTGCTCGTCGGTGCAACTAGCGCCCGCCCAGAGCAAGAGCGAGCCGATCAGGCAGCTCCAGCGCCTTCCCAGAAGATCTTTCATATGCGCGACCTCGTGTCGGGGCTGTTGGTGGCCCAGTGCTAACAGTCTAACGAGTCGCCGGAGCCGGCGCCAAAAGATGGGCGAAAACTCCCCCCTGGCGCTGCCCCTCGCGACCTTGCGCGAAGCGCAGCACACCTTGGCACCGGCGCGCCTACCTGGCCTATTTTCTGCGCACTCGCCTGTGCTGCGAGTCGCCAGTCACCCGGGCGCGGTGGCGAGCCGCGCTTCAATCCATGCGCGCCAGATCGCCCGACAGCCGCACCAGCTCGCCGATCTCCAGGTTCCGGAACTCGATCTGCCCGGGCTCTCGCACCAGCACGAACTTGATGCGCTTGCCCTTGCGCTTCTTGTCCAGCTGCAGCAGCTCCGCGGCCTGCTCCAGCGGCTCTTCGCGCAGGTTCGTGGGCAAGCCGAGCCGCGCGAGCAGGCGAGTGACGCGCGCGACCAGCAGCTCCGAGGTCACGGCCAGGCGCTGGCCCAGGCGCAGCGCGGCCACCAGCCCCAGGCTGATCGCCTCTCCATGCGACAGGCGGTCAAAGCCCGCGGCTGCCTCCAGCGCATGACCGAAGGTATGCCCCAGGTTCAGCGCGGCGCGGATCCCTTGCTCGCGCGCATCCTGGCCCACGACTCGCGCCTTCACCCGGATCGAGCGGCGCACCAGCTCCGCGGTCACCCCGGGCTCGCGCCGCAGCACCGCGGGCGCCTGGCGCTCCACCAGCTCGAGCAACCCTGGATCGCCGATCAAGGCCGTCTTCACCACCTCCGACAGCGCGGTCATGCCCCGCGGCGGCTCGGTCGCGCAGTAGTCCACGTCGCAGAACACTGCCGACGGCTGCCAGAACGCACCGACGCAGTTCTTGGCCTGGCCGAGATCGACCCCCGTCTTGCCACCCACGGAGGCGTCCACCATGGAGAGCAAGGTGGTGGGCAGCGCCAGCCAGGGCACGCCGCGCATCCAGCTGGCCGCGGCAAAGCCGGTGATGTCCGTCACCACCCCGCCGCCCAGCCCCACGAACAAGCTGGAGCGATCGGCGCCGAGCGCGCTGGCGCGCTTCCAGATAGTCTCCACCGTCGCCAGCGTTTTGTGCGGCTCGCCCGCGGGCAAGACGAGCAGCTCCACCCCGTCACCGCCCAGCGCCTCGCGCACGCGCGCGGCGTGCAGCGGCGCCACGTTGCGATCGCTGATCAAGAGGATGCGGCTGCGCCCGTGGGTCCACTCCGGCAGGCGCTGGCCGGCAAAGCCGGCGCCGATCTCGACGGCGTACGAGTGCTCTCCGGCGGCCACCGCCACCCCGTCTCGCTGCCACAGCTCCAGCGCCCGCGCGGCCAGCTCCTCAGGGGCGCGACCCGTGGTGTCGAGCCGGGCATGACACTCGGCATAGGCATTGGCGCGCTCCTCCAGCAGCTGCTCGACGTGCTCTGCCGCGCTGCCCGGCGCCAGCAGCGGGCGCTGCCCTGACTGCCCTGCAACTCGCCGCAGGGTCTCGTCCACGTCGGCGACCAGCCCGAGCACGACCGCGCGATCGAGCGCCTTCAGGCGGCGCGAGCGCACCAGGAGGGCGCCACCCCCGAGCGCCACCACCTCGCGCCTGCCGGCCTCCAGCACCTCCTCCAGCGCCTCCGCCTCCCACTGCCGGAACGTGCGCTCGCCGTGCTGGGCAAAGATCTCGTGCACCTTCAGGCCCGCTCGGGCCTCGATGCGCTCGTCCAGATCCAGGAAAGGGCAGCCCGCGCGCTGCGCAATCAAGCGACCCACGGTGGACTTGCCACTCGCCATGAAGCCGTTCAGGAGCAGAGGTCGTTGCATGGCTCGCACGCTACCACTCCGCCGCCGCTCTGGGCGCTGCCGATCCGGCACGCTGTCGCGCTCGTGCCAGAAAGCTGCCCATTTCCGGCGCCCTCCGCCCGGGCACTATGCTAGCGTTCCGCGCGCTAGCACGGCTGGACGATGACGGGAGATCTGCCGCCAGAGCTCGACGCATCCCGCGAGCGTTTCATCGCGGAGCTCGGGGAGCGATTGGCTACCCTGCGCCAGAGCCTCGCGCGCTTTGCCAGCGGCTCAGAGCCGGCCGGTGAGCTCAATGCGCTGCGGCGGCGGGTTCATGCGCTGGCCGCCTCGGCAGAGGTGCTGCGCTTCACGCGCGCGGCCGAAGCCCTGACCAGCGCCGAAGCAGGCCTCGCCGGCGCCGGCGGCTGGGATCCGGGGCCGCAGGTGCGCGAGCGCGTCGCCCGCATCCTGGATCTGCTGCCCTCGCTGGTGCTGGGTGCGCCCCTCGATCTCGCCACTGAGCTCGACAACCCGCGGCTCGAGCCGCTGCGCGAGCCGCTGTGCGTGGTCGTGTATGCCGACGCCAGTCTGGAAAGCTTGCTGCACACGCCGGGGCTGCAGCGGCCCGGCGCGCCACCGAGCATCGAGAGCCACGCGGCACGGCAGCCCGAGCAGGCGCTGGAGCTGGTCACGGAGCTCAGCCCCGACGTGCTGCTGGTCGACGGTGACGATCCCGAGGTGAATGAGCTCTTGCCACGGCTGCGCCAGGCGTTCGGGGGGCGCCCGACGGCGATCGTGGCAGTGGGCAGCTTCGATCGGCACGAGCCGCTGGCGCGCCTGATGCGCCGGGGCGTCTCGCGCGTCTTGCCCAAGCCCACCGACGCGCTCACCTTGCAGCGCACGTTGCGCCAGGTGACGCAGTCGGACGCGGGCGTCGCGGCGCGCACCGTGCAACAGCGCCGGCCGAGCTCGGAGCAGCTGCTGGAGGCGCTGGAGCGGGAAGCGCGGCGTGCGTTGCGCGAGCCTGCGTCCAGCGTTCCGGGCAGCGCCGGCGCAGGGCCCAGCGCGGCGCAGCAAGCTGCCGTGTGGGGTGCGCTGGCGCGGCTGCGCTCGCTCGGCGCCCGCTCGGCGCAGGGCGCGCCCGCCGTCTGCTGCGAGGGCCCGAGCGGAGCGCTGCTGCTCTCGGTCGATCCGCCCGCGCAGGGCGCCGATGCGCGCCCGCCGTCGGCGCCAGTGCCACTCTCCGGGCGCCGGCTGGTGGTGGCCGACGATGATCCCGCGATCCGTACCCTGCTCGGCAACGCGCTGGCGGAGCTCGGCGCCACCGTGCTGCCCGCACGCGACGGCGCCGAGGCGCTCGATCTCGCCGAACGGCACTGGCCCGACGCGCTGGTCAGCGACACCTTGATGCCGGAGCTCGACGGCTTCGAGCTGTGCCGGCGCGTGCGGCAGGACATCGCGCTGTCGGATCTGCCGGTGCTGCTCGTCGCCTGGCGCGAGCACCTGCTCGCTTGCACGCGCGGGCCTGCCACCGGTCGCGCGCTGGAGCAGCTGGACGGGGCGAGCCTGGCGCTGGCCCTGCGCGAGTGCCTGGCGCCCCGCGTCGCGCTGGAGCAGCGGCTGGCGCAGCACGATGCCGTGCACGGCCGTCTCGACGGGCTCACTCCGCGCTCGCTGCTGCAGATGGTGTGTGAGCGCTCGCCCAACGCGCTGCTCAGCGTGCGCAGCGGGCGGCTCAGCTTCGAGTTCAGCATTGCCGACGGCAGGCCCGTGCACGCGCGCTGGTACGACGGGGAGCAGCCGCGCGGTGAGGGGCAGTGCGTGCTGGTGCCGTTCCTCGGCGTCCGCACCGGGCGCTTCAGCGTGGAGCCGCTGTTCTCCCCGCCGCTGTCCCTGTTCGAGGGCGAGGCAAAGGCCGTGCTCAACCCGGCGGCGCTCCGCGCGCGGCGCGCCCGCGAGCTGGTGAGCTCACGGCAGCTGCGCGAGGTGGGCCGAGTGCTGCTGGATCCGCCCGTGCTCGAGCACTACCTGGCCGAGTTCCCCGCGCAGGCCTCGCTCATCGCACAGCTCGGCAACGGGGACGCGCTGCGTCGCCTGATCGACGACGAGGCGCGCGGCAGCGAGACGGGGCGGGTCTCCACCTTGCTGGCAGAGCTCGCCAGCCGCGGGGTGATCGGCGCGCTGCTCGATCGCCACGGCAACGATCTTCTGCCCGGTGGCCCCGGGTTTCGCCCGGGCAGCACGCCACCGGGCTCGGCGCGCCGCTCGTCACGCCCGCCCGCCCCGAGCGCTGCCGCGTCTGCCACGAGCGCGCAGCACCTCACGCCAGCGCCACGCTCCGCTCCATCCCCACGCTCCGCTTCATCTCCGCCGCCGGCGCCGCCCTTCGTCACCCAGCCCGAGCCAGCGAGCCCGGACCCGAGCTCCCCGCTGGCAGCGGAAGCGTCCTTCTTTCAACCGCACGCAGCACCCGCAGCGAGCGAGCTGGATTTCACTCCCGCTCCGGGCAAGCCCGAGCCGCCGCCGTCCGATCAGCGAGCTTCTGCGCCGCCGAAGGCCGAGCCGGCGGCGAGCTCCAGGCCGCCGCCTGCCAGCGAGCCCGAGCTACCGCGAGCCTCGAGCCCGAGCGATCCCGAAGCCGGCGGCACGGAGCTGGATGAGCTCGACGTGGAGTGGCCCCCCAGGCGCAGCTCGCGAGCTCGCGCTGCAGCGGGCCGCGTGTTGCTCAGCCTGGCTGCAGCCGCGGCGGCCTTCCTGGCCATCCGCGCTGTCGCGTTCCGCTGGGAGGCGCGCAGCCTGCAGCTGTCCGGCAGCGCGCCTGCGGGCTCGGCGGTCGCGGCGGCGGGCTCGCCGAGCAGGGCTCTCAGCGGCGCAGCCGCCAGTCTGTCGCCCGCCAGCGCTGCTGGCACCAGGGCGCCGGCTGCTGTCTCCGCCAGCTCGCCACAGAGGGCGCACGCGACGGGTAGCTCTCCTGCAACCAGCGCCGCAGCAGCGCCTTCCGCCAGCACATCGCCTGCGAGCGCGTCCGTGCCGGTGAGCTTCGAGAGCGAGCTGCTCGAGCTCGCGCCGGGCACCCAGCTCTCGCCGGGGCAGGGCCTGCTGGAGGTGCGCAGCTGGCAGCGCCGGCACATCTACGTGGATGGTGTGTTCATGGGCAACTACGACAGCCGTCTGATCCCGCTCGGCGCGGGCAGCTACCAGCTGCGGCTGAGCGACGGCGTGCAAGAGCTGGAGCGCGCCGTGGAGGTCAAGGCGGGCCGCCGCACGCGCATCTCGGCGCGGCCGAGCACGGCGCCGTGAGACGGGTGGGGCGAGCGCTCGCCAGTGCCCGGCAACGTGCTCGCCAGGCGCTCGCCGGGCTCGCGGGGCTGCTCGTCGCCGGCGCAGCGCCGGGCTGCCGCAGCACACCGCGCGAGAGCGTGCGCACGGAGAGCGCGCCCGTGCAGCCACCGCAGGCTGCCCCCGCGCCGCTGCCCGCCGCGAGCGCCCGCGCCGCGCTGCCGTTCGAGACGCTGGCGCGCTGCCGCATCGATCACGGCGGCTTGTTCCTGGATCTGGGCAGCGAGGCGCAGCAGCTGCACCGCTCCTTCTCGCTCGGCCCCTTCAGCGACGTGGAGAGCGAGGCCTGGGCGGATCAGAGCCACGCCCGCTTCAACGCTGCTGCGGTCAGCTATGACTTCTGGTTGCGAGAGCCGCTCCAGGGGCTCTCGCTGCGCGTCCGTGCCAGCTCGGGCAGCGCCACCCAGCTCAGCGCCAGCATCGATCAGACCCGGGTCGGCCTGCAGCGGCTGCGCGGCGCTGGCTTTCAGACCCTGGTCTTTCCGACCCTGGACAGCCCGCTCGCCCCCGGGCGCCACCAGCTGCACCTGCGCTGGTCGGGCCGCGGCGCAAGCGAGGCCGGCTACGTCGCTCGCGCGGAGTGGATCCACTGGGCTGATCCCGCGCAGCCCGCAGCACGGTATCGCGCCCCGCACGAGCGCAGCCTGCGCTCGGACGTGACCCTGGCGGGCAGCCCGCGCCCAGCTCTGCTGCTGGATGCTCCGGGCAAGGTGAGCTGCCCCGTGTCGATCCAGCCGGGCTCGGAGCTGCGGCTCGGGCTCGGGCAGTGGGGAGAGGGGGAGGGCGTGGCGCGCATCGCGGCGCGCACCGACAGAGGCCCGCGCCGGATCTTGCTGGAGCGACGGATCAGCGCAACGGCGGGCTGGGCGGACGTGAAGGTGAGCCTCGAGCCGCTCGCGGGACAGCTCGTGGATCTGGAGCTGGAGGCGGTGAGTGACGGCACCACCGGGCGAGTGGTGTTCAGCGAGCCCAGCATCGTGAGCACCAGCGCACAGGTTCCCGCCAGCACGGCACGCCTGGCCGTGCTGGTGATCGCCAGCGGCCTGCACCACGAGCTCTTGCCCCCGTTCACGACGGCACGGCCGCTGCGGCACGCGGCGCGCCTGGCGGCGGCGAGCGTGCGCTTTCCCGCTTACCGGGTGCCCACCACCCTGGCCGGCGGCGTGGTGGCCACCTTGCTCTCCGGCCTGCCGCCGCTGGCGCACCAGCTGCTCAGCGCGAGCTCGCGCCTGCCCGCCAGCGTGCCGCTGCTGTCCGAGCGGGTGCACGAGCAGAGCGGCGAGAGCGCCTTCTTCAGCGGGGTGCCACAGACCCGCGCCGCGTTCGGCTTCGAGCGCGGCTGGAACCGCTACGAAGCCTTCTCTCCCGTGCACGACGTGGCCGCCACGGCTCCGCTCGAGCGCGCGCGCGGCTGGCTCGAGCAGCAGCTCGAGCGCGACGACGACGTGCGCCGGCTGCTGGTCGTGCACCTGCGCGGCGGGCATCCTCCCTGGGATCTCACGCGAGAGGAGGTGGCGCAGCTCGAGCCGCAGGACTATGCGGGGCCGCTGGAGGCGCGCCGTGGCGGCATCATCCTCAAGCACCAGCGCGCGCAGCCCCGCCCCGCGCAGCGCCGACTCTCCTCGACAGACTGGACCCGGCTGCAGGCTCTGGAGCTGGCCGCGCTAGCCAAGCAAGACGAGGCGCTGGGCTCGCTGCTCGAGCTGCTCGAGCGCGGCAAGCTCTGGGAGCAGACGTTGTTCATCTTCACCGGTGACGTGGGCCCCGGGGATGCGCCCGAAGCGCCGTTCGGTGACGGCCAGCCCCTGGCTGAAGACCGCCTGGTGGTGCCGCTCTGGATCAAGCTGCCCGGCGCCAAGCAGGCAGGCGCGGTGATCCCGGCTCCGGTCAGCAGCATCGACGTCACCGCCACCATCGCCGCGGCCCTCGGCCTGCAAGCAAGGGAGGGCAGCGAGGGCCTGGATCTCGCCCGGCTCGCCCTAGGTCAAGGCCAGCCCGTGGCCAGGCCGCTGCTGAGCCAGCTCGGCTCGGAATACGCGCTGCGCTGGGGCCGCTGGCTGCTGCGCGGCAACAGCCCGCACACGCCGAGCCTGTGCGATCTGAGCGCTGATCCGGCCTGCGCGCACGACGCGCTGGAGCGCAGCCCGCTGGCCGCGGAGGCGCTGTGGCGGGTGACCTTCGACGAGCAGCGCCGGCAGGCCGCGCTGGAGGGAGCTGCGAAACGCCCCGAACTGGCGCCGGTGGACCGAGAGACCTCCGCTGCGCTGCAGGTCTGGGGGGAGTGAACAGCGCGCGCGATTTGCCGTACCATCGCGCCATGGCTTCTGCCTCTGCCGCCGG
Organism: Polyangiaceae bacterium; assembly: GCA_025937895.1. GTDB lineage: Bacteria > Myxococcota_A > Polyangia > Polyangiales > Polyangiaceae > SZUA-265. The sequence continues at coordinate 25,390 of JAICQL010000028.1, forward strand.
ACCGGTCCGAGTCTACATCTCGCGCGAGCGCATCCAGCAGCGGGTGGCCGAGCTGGGCCGCGAGATCGAGCGCGCTCACCCGGGCGATGCCCCGCTGGTGCTGCTCGGTGTGCTCAAGGGCAGCTTCATCTTCCTCGCCGATCTGGTGCGCGCCATCGAGCGGCCGATGCGGGTCGAGTTTCTCGGGGTGCAGAGCTACGGCAACGAGACCAAGAGCAGCGGTGTCGTGCAGATCACCCTGGACGTGACCACGCCCGTCGACGGGAGCGACGTGGTGATCGTGGAGGACATCGTCGACACAGGCCTCACCGCACACTTTCTGATGCAGCAGCTGGCGGCGCGGCGCGCTCGGAGCGTGCGCCTGTGCTCGCTGCTGCACAAGCCAGCGGGCGCGCGGCGCGAGGTACACATCGACTACCTGGGCTTCACCATCGATGACGTCTTCGTGGTGGGCTACGGCCTGGATCACGCGCAGAAGTACCGCAACCTGCCCGACATCTGTGTCGTGGACGGCTGAGGCGGCCCGCGCGGCGCTCAGCCGGGCGCCATCACCAGCACCCAGACGTCGTACGACACGTGCGTCCAGACCACGGGTGCAAAGCCGCGGGTCACATAGATGACGGTGAAGATCAGGCCGCACACCGCGCGAAACACGAACACCCGCAGATCAAACTGCTCGCCCAGCGCGCCCAGGTGATGCCAGGCGCTGAACAGCACCGCGGAGGCCAGCGCCCAGCCTGCGCCGAGCAGCGTGCGCCGCCACCAGCCCTTGCCGGGCCAGAGCACGCGCAAGCAGCGCAGCCCGAGGCCGAAGAGCACGACGCGAAAGGCGATCTCCTCGTACAGGCCCGCGCCCAGGCTCATCACCAGGCCGGTGAACTTGCCCTCGATCCCGCCGGCGAGAAACAGGCGCCCGACCACTGCGCCCGCCACCAGGCGCATGGCGAGCGCGTACAGCACCCCCTCCAGCGCCAGCCACACGAAGCTCTGCCAGCGCAGCACCTCGCGCCGCCCGAGCAACACCAGCACCGCCACGAACGCAGCGCCGATGCCGATGGTGAAGGCCAGGTAAGCGACCCGGCTCTGGTGCGCCAGCTCCACCAGGTACTGCGTCACCAGATCCGCCGCATTGCGCACGGGCAGAAAGATGACGCCCAGGTGATAGGCGACGAAAATGGGCAAGGTCAGCCCGAGATCCGTCCGAGCGTTGCTGGGCGCGAGCAGCGCCCTGGTTGACCCTGCCTCGAAGCTCAAGCGCCGCGCGCCTCAGTTGGGGCCGAGATTGTACACGAGCGCGAGCATGGCCACGCCCCAGGAGAACACGATGGCCACGAAAGGCCCGTCGCGGAGCATCTCCTGCGTGGGGCTCTCCGACTTCGGCCGGGTGCGAACCAGCACCATGAAGCGCCACAGTGCCACCGCCACGAACACGCTGGTCCACCACAGGTGCCGCGAGTTGAAGAAGTCCATGGTCTCCGGATCCAGCGTGTACGCCACGTAGCTGGCCACCGTCAGCACCGCGGTGGTGCGATGGCTCCAGCGCAGCCCGTGCCGCGTGTAACCCCCGAGCGCCTTGCGCTGCTGCTGCGCCATGCCACGCGCCGCCGTGCTCAGCTCGTGCCGGCGCTTGCCCAGGCCCAGGAACAGTGCCAGCAGCGCCGTGCACAGCGCCAGGTAGGTCGACACCTCGGTGTGGGTGGCAAAGCCGCCTGCCAGAACGCGCAGCACGAAGCCCGCCGCGATCGCCGCCACGTCCAGGTAGGCGACCTGCTTCAGCCGGAACGAATAGGCCACGTTGAGCAGAAAATAGCTCAGTGCCGTGACCAGGAACTCCCACGGACCGATGGCGGCCCCGGCCAGGCTGACCAGCACCAGCGCGACCACGGCCGTGCGCGCCCAGCCGATCGGCACGCGGCCCGAGGGGATGGGCCGATAGCGCTTGATGGGATGGGTCGCATCGTTGTCGATGTCGACCAGATCGTTCATCGTGTACACGGCGCCGGTCAGCAGACAGAACACGCCGAACGCGCCGATCGAGCGCACCAGCAGATCCGTGATGAACATCTCGCGCGCGAACACCACCGGCGCCAGGACGAAGACGTTCTTCACCCACTGGTGCGGGCGCATGGTGAGCAACAAGCCGCCCAGCCGCCAGACCACCAGCCTGAGCCCCTGGCTGGGGGGCGGCGGCGGCGACAGGTTGACCGAATCCGTCGACGGCGACGGATCGGAGTCGAGCCCGCTGGACTGCGATGGTGGCTCACTGTCGTCCGCACGCATGCCGTTGCCGTGCTGGATGCTCGCCGTCTGAACCATGCTGGCTGAACCATAGCCAGGGCGCTCGCTCCGCGCTCCAGTTTTTCAGCACGTGCAATTTGCCGCGCGACCTCGTTGCCGCGCGGCCTCGTTGCCCTGACGTGGTTGCCCCGACGTGGTTGCCCGCGACGTGGTTGGCGCGAGACGTTCCGGCTTGACGTCCCGCGGGGCCCCGGGGCATCCGAAGACTGCCATGAGCGACGTCACCCCCCGCTACGCCCGAGTCCTGCACGATGGAGCCCCTGCGTACGTCCTGGTACCACCGGCAGGGCCGGCACAGCTGCTCACCGCCGCGCCCTGGGCCGACGGGCGCCCCACCGGCGTGCAACTGGCGCACGACGCGCAGATGCTGTGCCCCGTGTTGCCGTCCAAGATCATCGGCATCGGGCGCAACTATCGCAAGCACGCCGCGGAGCTGAAGAACGAGGTGCCGGAAGAGCCGTTGATGTTCTTCAAGCCACCCTCCTCCCTGCTCGATCCGGGTGGCACGGTGCAACTGCCGCCGGAGAGCGAGCGGGTCGACTACGAGGGCGAGCTGGTGGTCGTGATCGGCAAGCGCTGCCGCAGGGCCAGCGCCGCGCAGGCCCGCGAGGCCATCTTCGGCTACAGCATCGGCTGCGACATCACCGCGCGCGATCTGCAGCAGAAGGACAAGCAGTGGACCCGCGCCAAGGGCTTCGACACGTTCTGCCCGCTCGGGCCGCTGGTGGTGCCGCTCAAAGATCCGCACGGGCTCTCCTTGCAGCTCACCGTCAACGGCCAGCTGCGGCAAGACGGCTCTACCTCCGACATGATCTTCGACGTGCCCGCGCTGGTCGCGTACGCCAGCCAGTCGATGACCCTGGAGCCCGGTGACGTGATCTACACCGGCACTCCGGAGGGGGTCGGGCCGCTGAAGCACGGCGATGACGTGCGCGTGCGCATCGAGAACCTGGGCGAGCTCGCCTTTCACGTCGCGGGTCCGGCATGAGCGCGCTGGGGCGCGCAGCCATCGTCTGCATCGGCACGGAGCTGACCCGCGGGGAGATCCACAACACCAACGCCACCTGGCTCGCCGAGCGCCTGACCGCGCTCGGGCTCGAGGTGAGCAGCATCGAGGCCGTGGCGGACGACGCTGCGGCGATCATGGGCGCGCTCGAGCGCGCGAGCAGCGGCAACCCGCTGGTGGCCTGCACCGGTGGCCTCGGGCCCACCACCGACGACATCACCAGCGCCACCGTGGCGGCGTGGCAGGGCGTGGCACGCGTGCGCGACCCGCAGGTGCTGGCAGGGCTCGAGGCGCGCCTGGCCCGCGCCGGGCGGCAGCTGACCGCGTCCAGCGCGCAGCAGGCGGATTTTCCCGCCGGCGCCCGCATCCTGGACAATCCGCACGGCACCGCGCCCGGCTTCGCGGTCCGCCGCGCACGGAGCTCGAGCGGCACCACCTCGGACGGCGCGACCGCCAGCCCGTGCCAGCTCTTCTTCATGCCTGGGGTGCCGCGCGAGATGAAGCCGATGTTCGAGAGCTTCGTTGCGCCCGCGGCGCAGGCGCTGGTGCAGGGCGCGCAGCGCCAGGTGCGCCTGCGCTGCTTCGGCGTGCCCGAGTCCATGCTCAACGATCAGCTCGCCGGGCTGGAGGCGCAGCACGGCGTGCGCATCGGCTACCGCGCGCACTTCCCCGAGGTCGAGGTCAAGCTGCTCGCGGTGGCCTCCAGCGCAGAGGCGGCGGACTCGCTCGCCGCTCGCGCCGCGGCCGATGCACGCGCGCGCCTGGGCAAGGCGGTGTACGCCGAGGGCGAGCGCGACCTGCCTCGAGCCGTGGGCGAGCTGCTGCGCGAGCGCGGGCAGACGCTCAGCCTGGCCGAGTCCTGCACCGGCGGCCTGGTGGGCTCGCTGCTCACCGCGTACCCGGCGAGCGATTTCCTGCTCGGCGGGGTCATCTCCTACGCCAACCAGGTGAAGCTCGAGCTGCTCGGGGTGGACGCTGCGACCCTCGAGCGTCACGGCGCCGTCAGCGCCGAGGTGGCGCGCCAGATGGCGGAGGGCGCTCGCGCGCGCTTTCGCAGCGCTCTCGCCCTCTCGCTCACCGGCATCGCCGGCCCGAGCGGGGCCACCGAGCAGAAGCCGGTGGGTCTCGTGTACTACGCCGTGAGCAGCGCGCAGGGCACGGTCGTGCGCGACGTCAACGTCAGCAATCGCCCGCGCGAGGGCGTGCAGCTGTATGCCGCCTGGTGCGGTCTCAACCTGGTACGCGAGGTGCTGCTCGCCGGCTGAGGGCGAGGCGGAGCGCCGTCACTTCCGCCGCGCACCGGACTCGTATTGCACGGCAGGGGTACGCCCCCGAATCTCGTGCGGGGGCGGCGGTGGGCCGGCGCAGCCGAGGATCAGTACACAGACTCTGAGCACTTGCCGTAACAAACGGAAGAGGGCGCGCAGCACGGATCCGAGCTGCTGCCCCGCTGAGCTGGACATGGAGATCTCCTTGGTTGCGAGCGAGTGATCGCGGGCGTTGCCCGCGCGCGCTCAGCAGCGGAGAGTCTGCAGGTCCAGGTAGAGGCGACGCTGATCCGGCGCCCGGCGGGCAGCGGCGGGTGCAGGTGCATGGCTGGCTCGCGCCCAGCGAGGCGCGGTCGGCTCTGCTGCGCTGACGTTCGCCGCGCGCGGAGCCCGAGCGCGCTGCACCGAGGCAGCCGCAAGCGCCGGCACGCGCTGCACGGCGATCCAGGCGCTGACATCGCGCACCGGCTCGCTGGCGACGGCAGGGGTGTGCGCCGCGAAGAGCAGCACCGTACAGGCGAGCAGCGCCCGCAGGAGCCGGACGAGCCTCTGATCCCAGCGCCGCATTCCGCTCAGCGTAGCCACTCGCGTTCCGGCCGCAAGCGGAGCGATCAGCGCCGCAAGGCAAAGCGCAGCGGCTGTGCGCCGCTGACGTACAGCTGCACTCCGGCCGCCGACAGCTCCACGACGGCGGAGGCCGCGGCGGGCACGGGCGCGCTCTCCGAGCCGACGTTCTCCGTCAAGCTCTGCACGGTGATGAACGGCACCCCGGCGATGACGTCGACGTGATTCCAGTGCGCGTGGCCGTTGAACGCCGCCAGCACGTTGCCGTGGCGGGCGAGCACGGCGCGGACCTGCGCGCGCTCGTGGATCAAGGCCAGCTGTGGCGCTCCTGCGAACCAGCGGTTGCCGGCCAGGCTCATCTCGCTCAGCGGCTGGTGGGTGAGCAGCACGCAGGGCCCGGGCGCGCTGCCCAGACAGCGCTCCAGAAACGCCAGCTGCCCGTGCCCCAGGAACACGCCGTCCGGCGGCAGCCACAGGGTGCTCAGGATCACGAAGCGCAGCCCCCCGAAGTCCACGGCGTATGCCGTGGAGCTGTCATGCCGGATCGCCGCCGGCCAGCGCCGCGCCAGCTGCCACAGCTCGAGCAGGTCGCGGTCGCCCAGGTTCACTTGATCGTGGTTGCCGGCCACGTGCAGCACCGGGGCCTGCGCGCCGTCGAGCAGCGCGCAGAAGTGCGCGTAGCTCTCCAGATCCGCCGCGCGCGACACGTCCGACAGCACGTCGCCCAGGTTCAGCACCAGCTCCGGCTGGTCGCGCTCGCGCCAGCCCTGCACCACCTGACGAGTGAGCGGCTCGGCCGAGGCCGTCAGCTTCACGGGCTGGCCGCGCTCTGCAGCCAGAGCGGCGCTCTGCGCCGGGCCGAGGTGCACGTCGGTGATGATGCCGAGCCGCATGGGCTGCAGCTTAGCTCGAGGGTCCGAGCGGCGGGACCTCAGCCCAGCGCCGCGAGCAGGTGGGGCCCAAACACCAGGAGCCCGATCAGCGCCGCACCCACTGCACAGATCAGCACCCCACCCGCCGCCACGTCCTTCGCCTTCTCCACGAGCGGGTGAAACTCCGGCGAGGCCATGTCTGCCAGGAACTCGAGCGCCGTGTTCAGCGCCTCTGCGGCCCAGACCACGAGGATGGCCAGGATCAGGGCGATCCAGTCCGCCCGCGACACGCCCAGCCAGGCCGCCGCCGCCACCGTCAGCACGGTGGCCAGCGCGTGGATCCAGGCGTTGTGCTGCGAGCGCAGCAGGATCAGCACGCCGCGCCCCGCGTACACGAAGCTGCGCAGCCGGGCAGCAAGCGAGAGCGGGCGCGGCGCGGCCATGTTCAGCCGTGCACGAGGCCAAACACGAACAGGAACGCGGGGCGTGAAAGGGGCTCGAACAGGTTCCAGGCCAGCAGCAGCCCCACGAGCTGCAGGATCGGCACCTCCCGCATCTTGTCGTAGAGCTTGCCGATCGTGTTGGGGAACAGGCCCTCGACGATGCCCGCGCCGTCCAGCGGCGGGATGGGTAGCAAGTTGAAGATGCCCAGCAGCACGTTCAGGTTCACCAGCACGGACAGCCCAATGGCCAGCCCGTGGGTGAGCGAGCCCGCCTGCTGCTCGCCGGCCTGGCGCACCAGCTGGGTGAAGCTGAAGCTGTACGGCACGTCGAACACGTTTGCCGCGAGCAGCGCCTTGATGGCCACGATGCCGATCAGAGCCAGAGCGAAGTTGGTGGCCGGCCCCGCCAGGCTCATCAGCGCCTGACGCAGGGGAAAGCGCTTGCCCCAGCTGTCGTCATACGGGGTGGACGCCCAGCCCATCATCCAGCCCATCTGCACGAAGGTGAGCACCGGGATCAGCACCATGCCCCAGGGCGAGCGCCGGATGTGAGCCAGCGGATCGAGGGTGACCTGGCCGCCATGGTACGCCGTCGAGTCACCGCCGATGTGAGCCACCAGCCCGTGCGCCGCCTCGTGCGCCACCGTGCTGAACAGAAAGACGATGTACCAGATGCCGAGAATGGGCAGGTCTGCGAGCCCGAAGTTCATCGTTTGCGCACCTCAGCAGCTCCGCCAGACATCACTGCACCACATCACTGCACCCTAGCCCAACCTCGAGCAAAGCGCACACGCCGCCCCCCAGCGCCTGCTGAAAGGGGCGGCAGCGCGTCACTCGGCAATTCGGCTCGAGGTCACTCGGCGGCGGCGTCCCGGGCAGCAGGATCCCTGGCAGGCGCAGACTGGGCCGTGGACAGAACAATCTCGCCGTCCTGCGCCGTGGCCACGATGCTGGAGCCGGGCGGAAACTCGCCGGCCAGCACGCGTCGAGCCAGCGGGTCCTCCAGGTGCCGCTGGATCGCTCGCTTGAGCGGCCGCGCGCCGAAGTGCGGATCGAAGCCGATGTTGGCCAGCAGATCCTTGGCGTCGTCACGCACCTCCAGCGACAGGCCGCGGCGCGCGAGGCGCTGCTGCAAGCCAGCGAGCTGGATGTCCACGATGTGCCGGATCTGCTCTCGACCCAGGCGCCGGTACACCACCGTCTCGTCGATGCGGTTGATGAACTCCGGGCGGAAGTGCTTGCTCAGCGCGTCCAGCGCCACCTCTTGCAGCTTCTTCGCCAGCTCGTCTTCGCTCTGGCCGGCGCGCTCCTCGATGCGCGCCAGCGCCTCCGAGCCGATGTTGCTGGTGGCGATGATCACGGTGTTCTTGAAGTCCACCGTTCGGCCCTGCCCGTCCGTCAGGCGTCCGTCGTCCAGCAGCTGCAGCAGCGTGTTGAACACGTCCGGGTGCGCCTTCTCGATCTCGTCGAACAGCACCACGCTGTACGGCCGGCGCCGCACCGGCTCGGTGAGCTGCCCGCCCTCGTCGTAGCCGACGTAGCCGGGGGGCGCACCGATCAGGCGCGAGACGGCGTGCCGCTCCATGTATTCGCTCATGTCGATGCGGATCATGGCGCGCTCGTCGTCGAACAGGAACTCGGCCAGCGCTCGGGCCGTCTCCGTCTTGCCGACACCGGTCGGGCCCAGGAAGATGAAGGAGCCGATCGGGCGCCGCTCGTCCGAGAGCCCCGCGCGCGAGCGCCGCACGGCATTGGCCACGGCAGTGAGCGCGTCCTCCTGCCCGACCACGCGCTTGCGCAGATCCTCCTCCATGCGCAGCAGCTTCTGCATCTCGCTCTCCAGCATCTTGGAGACCGGGATACCGGTCCACTTGGCGACCACGGCAGCGATGTCCTCCTCCGTGACCTCTTCCTTGAGGTAGCCCGTCTGATCCTGGATGCGCGCGAGCTCGCCGCGCAGCGCGCTGATCTCTTTGTCCAGCGAGGGGATGCTGCCGTACAGGATCTCTGCGGCCTTGCCCAGATCACCCCGGCGCCGCGCTTGCTCCTCGCTGGCGCGCAGCTCCTCCAGCTTCTTCTGGTTCTCGCGCACCTTGGTGATCAGCTCTTTCTCCCGCAGCCACTGCGCGCGCGCGGTGTCGCGCTGGGCAGACAGCTCGGCCAGCTCGCGCGACAGCTCGCTCAGGCGCGCCTTGGAGGCGTCGTCCCGCTCACGCTTGAGCGCCTGCTCCTCGATGCGCAGCTGCATCAGCTTGCGCTCGAGCTGATCGATCTCGAAGGGCAAGCTATCGATCTCCATCTTGATCTTGCTGGCCGCCTCGTCCACCAGATCGATGGCCTTGTCCGGCAAGAAGCGGTCGCTGATGTAGCGATGGCTCAGCACCGCTGCGCTGACCAGCGCGGCGTCCTGGATGCGGATGCCGTGGTGCACCTCGTAGCGCTCCTTCAAGCCGCGCAGGATGGCGATGGTGGCCTCCACCGTCGGTTGGTCCACCATGACCGGCTGGAAGCGCCGGGCCAGCGCCGCATCCTTTTCGATGTGCTTGCGGTACTCGTCCAGGGTGGTGGCGCCGATGGCGCGCAGCTCCCCCCGCGCCAGCGCCGGCTTGAGCATGTTGGCGGCATCCATGGCACCCTCGGCGGCGCCGGCGCCCACCAGGGTGTGCAGCTCGTCGATGAACAGGATCACGCCGCCCTGCCCTGCCTCCACCTCTTTCAGCACGGCCTTCAGGCGGTCCTCGAACTCGCCGCGGTACTTGGCGCCCGCCACCAGGCTGGCCAGATCCAGCGCCAGCAAGCGCTTGTCCTTCAAGGACTCGGGCACGTCGCCCGTGGCGATGCGCTGCGCGATGCCCTCGGCGATGGCCGTCTTGCCCACGCCGGGCTCGCCGATCAGCACCGGGTTGTTCTTGGTGCGGCGGCTCAGCACCTGCATCACCCGGCGGATCTCCTCGTCGCGGCCGATGACCGGATCGATCTTGTTCTCGCGCGCCAGCTTGGTCAGATCGCGCGTGTACTTGTCGAGCGCCTGGAATTTCCCTTCCGGATCTTGATCCGTGACCCGCTGTGAGCCGCGGATCTCCGACAGTGCTCGCAACAGCTTGTCATAGTGCAGGCCGTGGCGATCGAAGACCGCCTGCAGATCCTTGTCCTGCGCCGCGGCAGCGAGCAGGAAGTGCTCCACCGAGACGAAGTCGTCCTTCAGGCGCTTGGCCTCATCTTCGGCCTTCTTCAGCAGCGCCAGGGTGCGGCGGTTCAGGCCCGGCGCGTCGCCCCCCGAGACCTTCGGCAGCCCTTCCAGCTGCTTCTTCAGCTCGGCCTCCAGCGCACGCACGGAGGCGCCAGCGCGCTCCACCAGCGCCGGGCCCACACCGTCCTTCTGCGCCAGGATCGCGAGCAGCAGATGCCATGGCGTCAGCTCCGGATGGCCCTGCCGAAAAGCGTTGTCCATCGCCGCGCTGATGGCCTCGCGGCTCTTGGTCGTCATCTGATCCATTTGCATGTCAGTACCCTGCGCGGCAGCGCTCGGAGCCGCACCCCGTCGTCGGCTCGGCGCACCAGCGATTTCCGCGTAAGGTGTGTCGCCGGTGCGACTTGTCGAGGGGCCCGGGCGCAGGAGGGCTCGGGATTTGCATTCCCGGTCGTGGCCACCCCCGTTCGCGCACCTGGATGCGAGGCCGGTTCAGGCGCCGGTGCAGAGCGCGGGCGGCAAAGTGCCCCTCTTCGGAGCTCTTGCCGCCCGTGTGGGCTCCGCCATTGCGGGCGGGCGGGCCCTGGATCAGCGCACCCTGGAAAACGACGCGGTCAGATGTCGAGGTTTTTGACGTTCAGCGCGTTCTTCTCGATGAAGTTGCGCCGCGGCTCCACCTGGTCGCCCATCAGCACGCTGAACAGCTCATCGGCGCCCACCTGATCCTCGATGCGCACGCCGAGCAGGGTACGAGCGTCGGGGTTCATGGTGGTCTCCCACAGCTCGTCGGCGTTCATTTCACCCAGGCCCTTGTAGCGGGAGAGCGCGATGCCTTTGCGGCCCCGCTCCTGGATGAAGTCATGCAGGGCCGCGCTGTCGGCCAGCTCCACGTCGGCGGCGTTCTCCACCCGCGCCACGTACGGCGCGGGGCCGATCGAGCGCACGTCCTGCTCGATCGAGATCAGCTCGCGGAAGCGGGGATTGTCCACCAGCTCCTGGTTGATCTGCACCAGGCGCGCCGAGGCGCCCGGCCGGAACTTCACCTCCAGCGCGCCTGGCCGCGCGTCGGTCTGCTCGATCACGTTCACCGCCAACGGGCACAGCTCCGGATGGCGCTGCATCAACCACTGTTGCATCGTCTGCCCCACCTGCTTCAGCCCGGGCAAGTCATCAAACTTGACCGTGCCCGGCTCCGCCGCCTGCAAGAAGGCCACGATCGCTCGCGGATCACAGCGGCGAGCCAGCGCGTCCAGGCTGGAGCGGAAGCGGGTGAGCCGCTGCGCCAGCTGCAACAGCGGCATCCCGGACAGCACCGGGCCGCGCTGCGACTGCACGCTCAGCTTGGCGATGCCGTTTTCGGTCAGGTGCCGATCCAGCCCCGCCGCGTCCTTGAGGTACAGATCCTTCTTGCCCTTGCGCACGCGGAACAGCGGCGGCTGCGCGATGAACAGGTGGCCCTGCTCGATCAGCTGCGGCATCTGCCGGTAGAAGAAGGTCAGCAGCAGGGTGCGGATGTGTGAGCCGTCCACGTCGGCATCCGTCATCAGGATGATCTTGTGGTAGCGGAGCTTCGACACGTCGAACCCGCCCGACTCGTCGATGCCGCAGCCCAGCGCGGAGATGAGCGTGGCCACCGCCGCCGACGACAGCATGCGGTCGATGCGCGCCCGCTCCACGTTCAGGATCTTGCCGGTCAGCGGCAGGATGGCCTGAAAGCGCCGATCCCGCCCCTGCTTGGCGCTGCCGCCGGCGCTCTCGCCCTCGACGATGTAGATCTCGCTCTGCGACGGATCTTTGCTCTGGCAGTCCGCCAGCTTGCCCGAGAGGCTGGTGGTGTCGAGAACGCCCTTGCGCACCACCTCGCGCGCCTTGCGCGCGGCCTCACGCGCCTTGGCCGCGATCACCACCTTCTCGATGATCTTGCGCGCCACCTGCGGGTGCTCCTCCAGGAAGCGCCCCAGGTGCTCGCTCACGGCGTTCTCCACCACGCCCTTCACCTCGCTGGAGACCAGCTTGCTCTTGGTCTGCGAGTCGAAGGACGGATCGGGATGTTTGACGTGCAGCACACAGATCAGCCCCTCGCGCGCGTCGTCGCCCGAGATGCCCGCCTTCACTTCCTTGAGCAGGTTCTGCGCGGTGCCGTACGTGTTCAGGGTGCGGGTCAGGGCCGAGCGCAAGCCGGTCAGGTGCGTGCCGCCGTCCTTGTTGTGGACGTTGTTCGTGTAGCAGCTGATCTGCTCGGTGTAGCTGTTGGTCCACTGCAGGGCCACGTCCAGCGCAAGCATGTCGCCGCGGCCGTTCTGCAGCGGCACCTCGGTGGAGAAGGCCACTACCTCCTCGTGCACGGGCTCCTTGCTCTGGCTGAGCAGCGCCACGAACTCGCGGATGCCGCCCCTGAACTCGTACAGATCCTCGACCGGCTCGTTCTCGTTGCGCTCGTCCCGCAGCCGGATCACCAGCCCCGAGTTCAAGAACGCCAGCTCGCGCAGGCGGCTCGCCAGCAGATCGTGACGGAAGACGATATCCGTGAAGATCTCCAGATCCGGCAGGAAGGTGATGGTGGTTCCGGTCGACTGCGTCTCGCCGGTGGCCGCCAGCGGCGCCTGTGGCACCCCGCAGCGATACTGCTGCTTCCAGATCCGGCCCTGACGGCGCACCTCCAGATCCAGCCGCGAGGAGACCGCGTTGACGGCGCTCACGCCCACGCCATGCAGACCGGCGCTGACCTTGTAGCTCGAGTGATCGAACTTGCCGCCGGCGTGCAAGACCGTCATCACCACCTCGGCCGCGCTCACCCCGCGCTCGTGTATGTCGACGGGGATGCCGCGGCCGTCGTCCTCCACCCGGCAGCTGCCGTCTTCCAGCAAGGAGACCGAGATGCTCTTGCAGTGCCCTGCTAGGTGCTCGTCCACGGCATTGTCCACGCACTCCCAGACCAGGTGGTGCAACGCGGAGCCGTCGTGGACGTCACCGATGTACATGCCGGGCCGCTTGCGCACGGCCTCGAGCCCCTCGAGCACGGTGATGTTTTCCGAGCCGTAGCTGTCCGCCGTGGCGGGCGCTGGCGCCTGCGAAATGGCGGACTCAACCGCCTGGAGATCCGTCGTCAAAGTTTGCGTTTCCTACCCCCTCGCGCTCGGGATCGCGGGAGCCGCGAAGCACGCTAGGCCACAAAGCCGTCTGTCTCCTCGAGGGGGCGCAGAAGTATAGTCTGAGGCGCCTTTTCAGGCAAGTAACACCGTGTCTGTAAACGTTCGAAATAACAACGGAAATTCTGCACCCGGGGAGGGCCTGACAGAGGTCCTGAAAGAGCCGCTCGGCGGCCTCTTCAAGCGCTCTCCAGAGCGCCCCCTCGCAGCCGGTAGTCACGCCGTTCCAGCGAGGTTGCGCCGGGGGTCTGAAACAGATCCGATCTGGTCGTGGTCACGAACACCTGGCTCCGGCTGTCGCGCAAGAACGCATGGACCGCGCCGATGCGCGTGGGGTCCAGCTCGCTCGACACGTCGTCCAGCAGCAGCAGCGGATGCGCCCCGCGCGCCTGCTGGATGGCCTCCAGCTCGGCAAGCTTGAGGCACAGGGCCAGGATGCGGTGCTGGCCCTGCGAGGCGGTCTTGCGCGCGAGGCGCCCCGCCAGGCGCAGCGACAGATCGTCCTTGTGCGGGCCATAGCTGGCGACGTGGCGCCGCCGGTCGCCGCTGCGGCGCTGCGCGAGCTCCGCCACGAGCTCAGCCTCGTCGCAGGAGCCGCCGGGCTTGTAGGCCATCTCCAGGGTCAGCTCGGAGGCCGCCAGGCGCTGAAAGCCCTGCAGTGCCGCCCGCCCCAGCTCGGCGGCTGCCCGCGCGCGGCACTGCGAGAGGCGCGCGCCGTGGCGCGCCGCCAGGAGCTCGTACGCCTCCAGCTCCGGCGCCTGCTCGCCCCGTACCTCCAGCACCTTCTGCCGCTCGCGCAGCGCCTGACGGTAGCGGCGGCGGTCATCGAGCAAGGTCGGATCGCTGAACAAGCCCACGCGATCCAGCAGATCCCGCCGCGCGCTGGCTCCGCCCATGGTGAGCTCCAGGTCACCGGGGTGAAAGACCACCACCGGCGTGCGCACGGCGTACTCCGACAGCCGCGAGGCGCGCTGCTCGTCCACGAACACGCCGCGGCCCTCGTCGCTCAGGGTGAGGCGCTGGCTACGGCTGCGCCCGGCATCCTCCAGCTCGGCATCCACCCGCGCGAAGCTGGCGCCCTCGCGCCGCAGCTCCTTCACCTGATCGGTACGGAAGCTGCGCGTGGTGGCCAGGCAGTAGATGGCCTCGAGCAGGCTGGTCTTGCCCTGGCCGTTGTCGCCGCTGATGACGTTGAAGCGTTCGGCAGGCTCGAAGCTGAGCTCAGCGATGTTGCGGAAGTCGCGCAGCCGCAGGCGCCGGATGCTCAGACGCGCGCTGGCGGCAGGCTCCAGGCCCCCGCCGCTCGAGCCCCCGCCGCTCGAACCCTGGCCGCTGGAGTGCTGCGGTCCAGCGCTATCGCTGAGCTCGGCCACCTCAGATGCGCATGGGCATGATCACGGTCAGGTAATCAAAGCCCTCGGGCGGGCTATCGGGCTGCAAGGTGGCCGGATCGAGCTCGCCGCTCACCCCCAGCACCACGTCCGTCTGACCGATGGCGTTCAGCACGTCCAGCAGGTACTTGGAGTTGAAGCCGACCGTCAGCGGAGCTCCGCCGTACTCGACGGGCACCTCGTCAAAGCCCTCACCACTCTCCGGGCTCTCGCTGGCAAAGGTCATCACGTTGCCGTTCAAGCTCAGCTTGATGCCTCCCGTGCGCTCGCTCGCCGCCAGCGACACCGCCTTGAGCGCGTCTGCCAGCAGCGCGCGCGGCGCCACCACCTTGTGCTGCGTGCTCTGCGGGATGACCTGCGCGTAGGGCGGGAACTGCACCTCGACGAGCTTCACGCTCAGCTGCAGGTTGGGCACGCGAAAGAACGCGCTGTTGCCGCTCTGCACGACGCTGATCGACGAGACACCCTCGCTGGCAGCCTCATCACACAGCCGCCGGAGCTCCTGGATGCCCTTGAGCGGGATCAACATGGAGGCGCTGCCATCGCGCTGCGGCACCACGATCTCCAGCTTGGAGAGCCGGTGACCGTCGGTGGTCACCATGCGCACCCGATCGCCCTCCCACTGAAACAGTGCGCTGTTCAAATGCGGCCGCGTATCGTCGGTGGCGATCGAGAACTGCGTCTTCGCGATCAGATCCGCAAACGTCTGCGTGGCCAGGCTCATGGGCTGTGCGCCCTCACCTGGCTGAGGCACCACCGGAAACTCGCTGCCGGGCAGACCCTTGAGCGTGTAGCGACGCGGCTGGCCCTGCGCGCGCATCGTCACTGCTCCATCGCCTTGCATGGTCAGAGTGATGTTGCCCTCGGGCATCATCTTCACGCGCTCGAAGAAGTCGCGCGCACCCACCGCCACGGAGCCCACGCGATCGACCTGCCCCGGGATGCTGCCGCTCACGGCCAGATACAAATCGGTAGCGGCGAGCCCGAGCTCACCCGATTTGCGGGCCTCCACGAGCACATTTCCCAGCACGGGCATCGTGCTCTTCTTGTCGGCGACCCCTTGGCATCGGGCGAGAACCCGCAGCAGGTCTCGCTTGCTCACTACCGCATGCATGGTCCTTCCCCTCTAGCTAAGCGGGGGCAGCACCGCCAGCCCTTGCGTGGGTGAGACAGCGGCTGGCGTGCACCTTCTGGCGTTTCCTCCGGTCTTCTCCCGTCTCCTTCCGGTCTACCAGCGCGGGCCTTCTCGGCTCTGGGAGGTGGCTCTGCGCAGTCTCTGACCGGCGTGTGTTCACCAGACGAATGGAACGACCTGAAGGTTTATTAATTTAAATGGTGGCCGTAGTAGGGCCTGTGGAGACTGGGGATAGTCGCGCAACTAGCTAAATTAGCTCGCGATATTGGGCCTGGGGGCTGAGGAGAAACGCCGGATGGAGGAGCTCGTCGCCTGTGGATGAGTCCAGGACCGCACCGCGGCTGTGGATAAGTACCCCCGTGGAGGCTCAGCGTCTCCGGGTCTTGTCCACAGCGCAGGCAGGGATCCCAACAGGGTTATCCACAGCTGTGGATTACTTGTGGTGTTTCCGTGAGTCTGCCGGCCATCGGGCTGGACGCGGCAGAGTGCTACTGAAGTGCCAGGCCCCGGGGCGTCACGAAACGCTCGGCCGCCAGCGGTTCTCGGCCCGGCGCAATTCATGTAAAATCCCAGCAGCGTCGTTGAAGCACGCGGCGCGAGGGGCTCATCTGACCGCGCAGCACTGCTTGATTTGTCGGATCGAAACGCGCCTTTGCGCGCTGCCTCTGGTGCACGTGCTGGAGGTGATGCGCCCCCTGCCGCTGGAGCGCGTCGAGGGTGCCCCACATTTCGTGCTCGGGCTGGCGGTGATTCGGGGCGAGCTGCTGCCGGTGGTGGACGTGGCGGCTCTGCTCAGCGGCGTGCCTTGCCCCAAGGTGGGTCGCTTCGTGGCGGTGCGGGTCGGCGATCGGCACGTGGCGCTCGCGGTGGCAGAGGTGCTGGGCACTCGCACCATCGAGCGACAGCTGCTCGGGCAGACCCCACCGCTCCTGTCCCGGGCCGCGCCCGGGGTGGAGGCGCTCGGTATTCTGGACGGGGCACTGCTGGCGACGCTCGACAGCGCTCGCGTGCTCGATGAGGTGGGCGCGAGCCCGCGAGGTCAGGCGTGAACGGGGCACCGTCGCTGGAGCTGCTCTCGAGATTTCGCGCCGCCATCGCTGAGGGATTTGGACTGACCGTCGAGGAGACCCGGCTGGGCGCGCTGGGAGAGCTGCTGCTCGCCCGCGCGCAGGCCCGGCGCCTGTCGCCCGCTGCGTACCTGGAGCGCATGGAAAGCAGGCTCGATCCGGAGGAGCTGCGCATCCTGGCCGGCGAGCTCACGGTGGGCGAGACGTACTTCTTCCGTCATCGCGAGCAGTTCGAGGCGCTGCGCTCGATCGTGCTCACTGAACACGCGCAGCCCGGCCGGCAGGGGCCGCGGGTGCTCTCCGCCGGCTGTAGCTCGGGGGAGGAGCCGTACTCGATCGCCATGCTGCTGCGAGAGCTGCTGCCCGAGCGGGAGCTGGTGGTCTCTGCGCTGGACATCAACGCGGGCTTTTTGGCCCGCGCGCGCGAGGGCCGCTACTCGGCGTGGTCTCTGCGGGAGATGTCGGAGAGCAACGTGAGCCGCTGGCTGAGCCCGGTGGGCAAGGGCTACGTCGTGGCGGACGCCATCCGGCGCTCGGTGGCGTTCATGAGCGGCAACCTGTGCCGCACTGATCCGGAGCTGTTCCGCCCGCGCAGCTACGACGTCATCTTCTGTCGTAACGTGCTGATGTACTTCACGCCAGAGCAGCGGCACGGCGCGCTGCAGCGGCTGACCAGCGCGCTGGTGCCCGGCGGCTACCTGTTTCTGGGCAGCGCCGAGACGCTGCGCGGCGAGAGCCACGACTATCACCTGTGCCACACGCACGGCGCTTTCTACTACCGGCGCAAGAGCGACGCAGAGCGCGCGGAGACAGCGGCGGCGACGCGCACGCTGCCGCCGCTCGGCTTCATCGCGGATGCCTTTGCGGTCCAGCCACCGCCCGGGCTCGAGCCCGCCGGCGAGAGCTGGGTCGATGACATCGGCCGGGCCGCTGCGCGCATCGCAGCGCTGGCCAACCAGGCGCCCACCCACGCGGCCAGCTCGCGAGCGGAGGGGGCTCGCTGGGCCCGCTCGGATCTTCGCGCGCCGCTCGAGCTACTGCACGAGGAGCGTTTCGGTCACGCGCTGGAGCACGTACGCGCCACTCCGGCGCATGCCTCTCGCGATCCGGATGCCCTGCTGCTGGAGGCGGTGCTGCTGGCCAGCGATGGCAAGCTGGCAGAGGCCGAGCGCAGCGCGCAGCGCCTGCTCGAGCTGGACGAGCTGAACGCGGGTGCTCACTACGTGCTGGCGCTGTGCGCCGCGGGCTCGGGCAAGCTGGAGGAGGCGACGCGCAATGACCGCATCGCTATCTACCTGGATCCGGCCTTTGCCATGCCGCACCTGCACCTGGGGCTGATGCTGCGCAAGACAGGGGAGCCGCAGGCAGCGGGCCAGGAGCTGGCCCGCGCGCAGACGCTGCTCGAGCGGGAGGACTCCGCGCGCATCTTGCTATTTGGCGGAGGGTTTGGCCGCGCCGCGCTGCTCGAGCTGTGCGCCGCCGAGCTGGCCGCGGTGGGAGCGGGCCGCTGATGATGTCCAACGAGCGGTTGCAGGCACGCTTGCACTCGCTACGCAGCGAGTTCGATCAGTCGTTTGCTCGGGTGAGGCAGCCGCCGGAGGTTCCAGGCAGCGATTTTCTGCTGATCCGCGTGGCGGGCGAGCCATACGCGCTGCGTCTGGCAGAGGTGGCCGCCCTGGAGGCAGATCGAGCCATCACGCCCGTGCCGGGAGATGCGCCGGGGCTCCTGGGGGTGGCCGGGCTGCGGGGAACGCTGGTGGCGGTCTTCGATCTGGCGCAGCTGCTGGGGCTTGGCGGGGGCAGTGCGTTGGGCAGTGCCTCGAGCAGCGCCGCCTCGCGCTGGCTGGTGCTCGTGCGCGGAACGCTGGTGGCCGTGGCCTTCGGCGAGTTCGAGGGCCAGCGGCGGCTGACTGTCGACGCGCTGGCCACGGCGCTCGACGGTGGTCAGAGCCAGGAGATGGCGCGCTCCGGCGGCGTCTCTCGTCCGATCATCCAGCTCGGGGCGCTGGCTGCCCGCTGCGAGCCGCCGTTGCCGTCCGTTTCAGCCGAGGAGAGTCGATAGCATGGGTCAAAACTGGAGCTTTGGTCGCAAGCTGGGCGCAGGGTTCGCGCTGCTCGTGCTGCTCACCGTGCTGGTGAGCTACGTGACGGTGAGCTCCTTGCGCGAGGTGGTGGCGCTCAAGGATCGGGTCCTGGAGGTCAACGCACGAGCGCTGGTGGACGCCCAGCAGCTGGAGACCCTGGCGGAGGCGCGGGTGGCTGCGGTGCGCGGCTACCTGGTCACCCGCGAGCAGCAGTACATCGACGAGCTGATGGACGCCCGGCGCGAGGCGGAGGTGGTGACCGAGCGCATGCAGCGCGCCGTCGGCGAGCTGGCGCCGCTGGTGGACGCGCTGGAGCTGGTCGAGGCCGACTTTCGCAAGGCCCAGGACGAGGTGCTGCGCCTGGCTCGCAGCGATGCCAGCCCGGAACAGCTCCGCGGGGCCTTTGCCAGCGAGCTGCGCCAGCAGCGCCGGCTCTTCGGCGCGGCCGTCAAGAAGCTGAGCGACGCGGAGGACCAGGCGCTCCAGGCGGCGACGCGCAGCGCCAGCGAGCAGACCAGCGCCACCATCCGGCTGGTCCTGGTGTTCACGGTGGTGGCGATCGTGCTCGGCATACTGCTGGCTGCCTGGCTCACCCGCACCATCTCCCGGCAGATCACCTCGGCCGTGAGCCAGGTGCAGAGCTCCTCCACCGAGCTGCAGGCGGCTGCCAATCAGCAAGCGGCCGGGCTGCGCGAGCAGGCCACCGCGATGACCGAGATCACCACGACCATCAGCGAGCTGCTCGCCACCTCGCGCCAGATCGCGGAGAGCGCGCAGCGCGTGGCGGCCATGGCCAACGACACCGCCAGCTCCGCGCGCAACGGCGATCAGACGGTGGAGCGAGCGCACGAGTCAATCGGCAGCATCCAGCGCCAGGTGGAGCTGATCGTCAATCACATGCTCGATCTGGGCCGTAAATCGCAGCAGATCGGCACGGTGCTCGACATCGTCTCGGAGCTGGCGGAGCAGACCAACATCGTGGCCATCAACGCCACCATCGAGGCCAGCGGCGCGGGCGAGGCGGGCCGGCGCTTCGCGGTGGTGGCGGACGAGATCCGCAAGCTGGCCGATCGCGTGGCCACGTCCACGAAGGAGATCCGCTCGCTGATCGACGAGGTGCGCAGCGCCGTGAACACTACGGTGATGGCCACGGAGACGGGCTACAAGACGGTCGACGCCGGCACCCGTCAGTTCGGCGAGGTGGCCACGTCGCTGCGGCAAATCAGCGGGCTGGTGGTCAACACCACCGAGGCGGCGCGCGAGATCGAGCTCTCCACCAAGCAGCAGAGCACGGCCGTGGAGCAGGTGAACGTGGCCATCGCCAGCGTCGCCCAGGCCTCCAAGGAGACCGAGGCCAGCGCCTCGCAGACCTTGCAGACCGCCTCGCAGCTGACGGCGCTGTCGCGCGACCTGATGCGCATCCTGCAACCCGAGGCGGCTTGATGCCGGCGTGACATGCCGCTCAGCGATCCCTACAAGTACTTCCGCATCGAGGCTGCAGAGCTGATCGAGCTGCTGAGCCGCGGTGTGCACGAGCTGAGCCGCGGGGAAGCGAACGTGGCCGGCGTGGCGGCGCTCTTCCGCTACGCCCACACGCTCAAGGGCGCTGCGCGGGTGGTCAAGCAGCTGCCGATGGCGGAGCAAGCCCACGCCATCGAGGACGTGTTGACCCCGTATCGCAGCACGGGGGGGCCACTGCCGCGCGAGGCCGCCGACGCCATCCTGGCCCGGGTGGACGCGCTGGGCGAGGCGCTGCGGAGCCTGCAGGCGGCCGCACCAGCGCAGCCAGCGGCACCCGCGGCACCCGTAGCCGCGGCGCCAGCGGCCGCAGCCGCAGCGCCGCCAGCGGCCGCAGCGCAGCCAGCAGCGGCGCCGCCGCGCGGGCGAGCGGGCAGCGCCGAGCTGGCCTTGGAGGCCGTGACCAGCGTGCGCACCGACCAGGCGGACGTGGAGGCCGTGCTCTCGGGGCTGGTGGCCGCACAAGCCGAGCTGCAGGCCTTGCGCGACGGATCGAAGAGCCTCGACGAGCTGCGCCGCCACGTGGAGCTGCTCTCGCAGACCCTGGCGGCGCCGCGCCGCGCACAACCCGAGCGTCTGCTCGGCTCCTTGCAGCGCGCGCAGCGCCTGGCAGAGGATCTGGCCGGCGGCCTCAGGCGCATCGATCGCGGCTTCGCGCCGGGCCTCGAGCGCCTGGCGCGGGAGCTGTCCGAGACGCATGGCGCCGCCGAGCGCCTGCGGCTGGTGCCCGCGAGCAGCATCTTCGTGGCGCTGGAGCGAGCTGCCCGGGCCGCCGCGCGGGAGCTGGGCAAGCCGGTCACGTTTTCGGCTGGCGGCGGTGAGATCAAGCTGGAGCCGCGCGTGCTGGCGCTGGCGCAGAGCGCCCTGGGTCACGTCGTGCGCAACTCGCTGGTGCACGGCATCGAGCCCGCCGCCGAGCGGCGCGCGGCGGGCAAGCCCGCCGAGGGAGCGATCCGCCTGAGCGTGCAGCGCGAGGGGCGCACGGTCTCGTTCAGCTGTGAGGACGACGGCCAGGGTCTGGACGTGGCCGCCGTGAAGCGCGAGCTGGTGCGCCAGGAGCGGAGCGTACCGGCATCTGCCGAGGCCGGTGCAGATGGGGCCCTGCTGGAGGAGCTGCTGCGTGGCGGCGTCTCGACGGCGCAGGGGGTGACCGAGCTGGCGGGGCGCGGCGTGGGTCTGGACGTGCTGCGCGACGCTGCCGAGCAGCTCGGCGGCACGGTGAAGCTGGCGAGCGAGCGCGGCCGGGGCTTTCGGGTGGAGCTACGGCTGCCGCTCACGGTGGCCGCGTTCGAGGGCGTGGCCGTCGAGTGCGATGGCCGGCAGGTGGCGATCCCCCTCGAGCACGTGCTGCGGAGCACGCGCGTGCCGCAGCAGGAGGTCGCTCGTCAGGGCACGGGCGAGAGCATCATCCACGAGGGCAAGGTCATCCCGTTTGCGCCGCTCTCGCGCGCGCTGGGCGGGGCGTCTCGCCCACCGCCCCCGAGCTGGTCGGCGCTCATCGTGCGCGGCCGCAGCGGGGTCGTGGCCGTGGGGGTGGATCGCCTGCTGGGAGCGCGCGAGCTGGTGCTGCGCCCGCTGCCCCGGGCCGCGCGCGCCAGCAAGGCCGTGGCCGGAGCCACCCTGGACGCGCTGGGCAACCCGGAGCTGGTGCTGGACGCCGACGGGCTCGTGCAGACCTTGCAGCAGCGGGCGCCGCGGCAGGAGGTGGCGCGGCGCGAGCGCTCGCCGATCTTGATCGTGGATGACTCGCTCACCACGCGCATGCTGGAGCAGAGCATCCTGGAGTCGGCGGGCTACGAGGTGGATCTGGCCACCTCCGGGGAAGAGGGCCTGCTCAAGGCGCGCGCGCGCCGCTACGGCATGTTCCTGGTGGACGTGGAGATGCCGGGCATCGATGGCTTCACGTTCATCGAGCGGGCGGGGCGCGATCCGCTGCTGGCGGGTGTGCCGGCGGTGCTGGTGAGCTCACGCAACCGCCCGGAGGACTTCCTGCGCGGCAAGGCGGTGGGTGCGCGCGGTTACATCGTCAAGGATTCGTTCGATCAGCGGCAGCTGCTCGGGCTGATCCAGGGGCTGCTGGAGGCGTGATGCCGATCCGAGTACTCGTCGTCGAAGACTCCGTCACCGTACGCAAGCGAATCGTGGAGGTGCTGCAGGAAGATCCCGGCTTCCAGGTGGTGGCGGAGGCGGAGGATGGCAGCACTGCCATCGAGCTGTGCCTCGAGCACCGCCCGGACGTGGTCACGATGGATATCATGCTGCCCAAGCTGAACGGGCTGGCGGCCACTGAATACATCATGGCTCACTGCCCCACGCCCATCCTCGTGGTGTCTGCCTCGTTCAATCGCGGCGAGATGTTCCTGACCTACGACGCGCTGTCGGCGGGTGCAGTGGACGTGCTGGAGAAGCCGACCGGCAACGAGCCACCCGGGCAGTGGGAGAATCAGCTCAGGAGCTCGCTGCGCATCGTGTCGCGGGTGCGCGTGATCACGCACCCGCGGGCGCGCCTGCAGGGTCTGTCCGGCATCGGGCCGCGCAAGCCGCGTGCGCCCGGCGCCGCAGATCCGGTGGAGCCGCCCGGTGCATCCGTGATCGCGATCGGCGCCTCCACGGGCGGACCCCAGGCGCTGCTCACGGTGCTGCGCGACCTGCCCGAGGCCTGCACGTTGCCCGTGCTGATCGTGCTGCACATCGCCACGCCCTTCGCCGCCTCGCTCGCGGATTGGATGAACGGGCAGCTGCGCCGCCCCGTGTGCTTTGCGCGCGGCGGCGAGGCGCTGCACTCGCTCAGCGGGCAGATCGTGCTGGCCCCACCCGACCATCACCTGTCGATCGGGCACCGGCGCTTGGTGCTCAGCGACGGCCCCGAGCGGCACTCGTGCCGCCCGTCGGTGGACGTGCTGTTCGAGTCGCTGGCGCGCGAGCACGGCTCGACGGTGGTGGGCTGCCTGCTCACGGGCATGGGCCGCGATGGCGCCCAGGGGCTACTGGCGCTGCGCCGCGCGGGCGCCCGCACCATCGCGCAGGACGAGGCGACGTGCGTGGTGTACGGCATGCCGCGCGAGGCCGCGCTGCTGGGAGCCGCGGAGCAGATCTTGCCGCTGGGCGAGATCGGCCGGGCGCTGTTTCGGTACGACCCCGCCCGCACGTCTTCGTCTCAGCGCTGAGCCAGTGGCGGCGCTGAGCCGTTGCAGTGCGGCCGTTGCAGTGCGGCCGTTGCAGTGCAGAGGCGGCTCAGCAGAGGCGGCTCAGCAGAGGCGGCTCAGCAGCGCGGCTCAGGACGCGGGCTGCAGGCCCGCGCCCAGCCGGGCGTACGCCTCGAGCAGCTGCCGCTTGGCGGTCTCGTGCGTCTTGCGCCCGATCTCACCCTGCTTGAAGGCCTGCTCCAGCCGGATCAGCTCCTCCAGCAGCAGCTCACCGGCGCGCTCACGATCCTCCTTCGACAGCTGCGAGCGCGAGGGTGTCTTGGCCTTGAAGCGGCCCATCGACAGGACCAGCCCGCCCGCGGCGATCAGCGCTGCCAGGCCCACTGCAAAGCCGCGCCCAGCCGCTGGGGTGGGAATGCCGCTGATCTGCACCTGCAGCTCCGCTGGCGCCCGCATCTTCTCGCTCAGGAAGTCGCGCGAGGCGATCAGCCGGCGCTGGCCGTCCTGGTTGCGGGTCTCCACCGGCTCCTGGAAGCCCGCGATCCTCATGGCCATGCCCGGAGCGCTGTCGAGCAGGATGCGCGCGGAGACCATGTTCACGCCCGTCGGGAAGGTGAGCAGGCGAGTGCTGCTGTTCTCCGTATCCAGGTGGAAGCGCAGCATCAGATCGTGCTGGCCCGGAGCGAAGGTGCCCGCCAGGCGGATGGAGCCGTTGCCGGCGTCCTCGAAGTGGGCGTCGCCGCCTTGATCCTTGCGAATGTTGATCGCCTTCGCGCCCCTGGGCAGATCATAGCGCAGGTTCTTGTCGGCAGGGTCGGGCACCCAGGCCGTGTCGCTGTAGTTCTCGATACGCCACAAGAGGTCGACCGCGAATAGATTGTCCTGCGGGATGATCGCCATCAGCGCGCGCGAGATCAGCACCATCTGGCTGTAATCACTGGTGGCCTTGTACACGGGCAGGAGCACCCGCATGCCGCTCACGCCGGCGCGAAACTGAAACTGCGGCGCGGAGTACTGGGCTCCACTCACGTTTGCGGTGACGGTGTAGATGAAGTCGGTCGCCGTCTCTTGCCCTTGAAAGTGCGCGACCCCGCCCAGGTTCGTCGTGGCGTGCAGCTCGCTCGAGGTGTTGCCCTTCTCGATGCTCTGCTTGGTGATGGCGAGCTTGATGTCCTGATTGTCGAGCATGTTGGCGTCGTTGGACGACAGCCTCACCTCGATCTCGCCGGGCTGCAGATCGGGAGCCGGGATGACGCGCGCCATGGTCTGGCGGTTGCCGTGCGGATTGATCATGCGCTGCGACGCGTTGGAGGGCATGCGCGGCGGGCCAGGAGGAGCCGCCGCCGGGGCAGGCGCTTGCGCCTGTGCCTGAGCTTGCGTGGGGGCTACGGCCAGCAGGGCGGCGCACAGCGCCCAGCCGGGTCGAATACAGCGGTGCAGGAGAGAGTGGGACACGGATGGCCTCGAATCAGGGGGCTGCGCCGGAGGAAGGGCTCTTGGCGACGGCAGGCTCGGCGCCGTCTTCGGGCTCGGGCTCTTCCGCGCTGGCGCTGCGAGGGGCCGCAGCAGCAGCAGGCGCTGCCGGGCTGGAGGCGGCCGAAGCCGCGCCGGTGCGAGCGGCCAGGCGCTCTGCCAGGATCTTCTCCGCGCGCTCGCGCTCCGGGCCCAGATCGTCGTCGACGGCTCGCAGCAGGCGCTTGGCCTCATTGCGGTAGTGCTCCGCCAGGCTGGCGTAGTCGGCGTCGTTGATCTTGCCGACGGCGCGCTCGTATTCCAGATCCTTGAGCGCGCGCAGCACGGCGCGCTTCTGCTCTTCCTCGGCGCTCGGCGCGCCCAGGCTGAGCGCCTCTTCCAGGGTGAGCGGTGCCTCGCCGGTCAAGCCCTGCAGGCTCGACCACAGCAGCCAGATGCTGCCGCACAGCACGCCACCGGCGAGCGTGAGCAGAGCAAGGCTGAGGCCGAAGGCAGCACCGAGGGCGATCGCCAGCAGCACTACCAGGACAGGGACCACCCAGCGCAGCAGCGGGCTGAGGTTTTCGACGGAAAGAGGGAGCGGTCGCGCCATCGTGTTCACGGTCCAGGGCTCGTCATCGGCAACGGTTACAGCTCACGCCCGGCGGCCCGCGGCTCGCCGCGGGACGATACACCGCGGCGGCGGGAGCCCACGAGAGCGACGGCTGCGCCGAGCAGCAGGCCGCCGGCCACGCTGGCGCCGCCGTACCAGCGGTTTACGGGCACCCCAGCCAGGGCCGGCAGGCTCAGCCCCGGGCTCGCCGGCAGTGCGCGGCTCTCGGCGCCGGTCACGCGCGCGCTGAGTTGTGCGGCTTCGGCCTCTCGCCGCAGCACGTCCCGCTCCGTCTCGACGGCACCCGCAGGTGAGCTGGCCAGGATCAGAGCGAACATCACACCGCTGGTCAGCCCAGCGGCACCGCGTGCATAGCTCCAGGCCGTGACCTCGCGCAAGCTGACCTCCGGCCAGAGCGAGACGAGCGCTCCACCGACGAGGACGAACACGCCGATCCAGATCCACAACACCAGCGGGTTGACGTGGATGCGGAACGTGGCCCGCTTGCTCTCCACGTCGATGGTGCCGACCACCACGTACAGATCATCGACCCAGCCGTTGATCTGCGAGACCTCCGTCGTGGGGCCCATGTTCGACTCGTTGTAGATGAACTTCGCCGGGTTGACCTGGCCGATGGCCTTGCCGTTGCGCAGCACATCCATGTCCGCAAAGATCATCTGCTTTTCGTGATCGATGTCGCGGCGCGAGCCCTTGTAGGTGAGGCTGTAGCTGCCCACCTCGGCGATCTCGTTGGGCAGCAGGCTGGCCTCTTTCTCGAGCTCCCAGGCCTTGCCGCAGAAGCCCAGGTACATCAGCCCGATGCCCACGTGCACGATGTACCCGCCGTAGCGGCGGCGGCTCTTCCGCACCAGGGTGAACAGGGCCTCCAGGAAGCCCTCCGAGCTGTTGCGGCGGCGCGCGCCGACCCCGCGCTGGAACTCCTGCCAGACCACCGCAAAGTTGAAGGCCACGAGCCCGATGGTGATGAGTGGCCCGATCGCGGCCAGCTGCTGCACCACGTCGCCCACCACCCCGGTGAACGTTGGCGGATCGAGCACGTACGCCGGGAAGCCGATCCAGTTGCCGATGGCCAGGTGCAGGATCATCGTCCCCACCATGACCAGGGTCGGCATGCGGAAGGCCTTCTTCAGCGAGACATCGCTGGTCTTGCGCCAGCCGAACAGTGGAGCCACGCCCATCAGGGCCAGCAAGACCAGGCCGATCGGTGTCATCCAGCGGTTGTAGAAGGGCGGGCCCACGGTGGCCTGCTGGCCCTGGAAGAACTCCGTCACCAGCGGCCAGGTGGTGGCCAGCGCGATGAAGGTCATTGCGCCCAGCAGCGCCCAGTTGTTGACGACGAAGGCTGCTTCCCGGCTGAGCACGGACTCGATGCGGCCCTGCGAACGCAGCAGCGGCAGGCGCCACACGATCAAACCGCCGCACACCGCGACGATGAAGCCCATGAAGCCGGCGAAGTACACGCCGATATCGCTCTGGGCGAAGCTGTGCACGCTGCTAATCAGGCCCGACCGGGTGAGGAACGTGCCGAAGATGGTCAGGAAGAAGGTGATGCAGATGAGCATCACGTTCCACATCTTCAAGGTGTTGCGCCGCTCCTGGATCATCGTGGAGTGCACGTAGGCGGTGGCGGTGAACCAGGGCAAGCAGGCGGCGTTCTCCACCGGATCCCAGGCCCAGTAGCCACCCCAGCCGAGCTCCTCATACGCCCACTTCATGCCCAGCGCGTTGCCGATGGAGAGGAACATCCACGCGAACAACATCCACTTGCGTACGGCGTTGATCCACTCGGAGTCCAGACGGCCCGTGACCAGCGCGGCGATGGCGAAGGCGAACGGGATCGCGCAGCCGACGAAGCCCATGTACAGGCTCGGCGGGTGAATGATCATGTA
>JAICQL010000230.1 GCA_025937895.1 Polyangiaceae bacterium
CATCCATGCTTGCGGTTGAGCTGGCCCCTCTGCTTCGAGGTCCTCACCGTCGTAGATCCGGGTCACCGCGTCGTCTCCCGTTTCTTCCTGATACTCCCCGAGGTCGAGCCGTTCTTCCTCCAGAGGCGCCCCAGCAATGGCGGGGTCATCACCCTCCGGCTCTACGCCGGACTCCACATCACCTGACGGCGGCGGCGCGCTGTGGGCATCTCGCTGATCGGCCCACTCGACCTCTCGCAGGCTCCGCACCTGCCGGCGCCGCTCGAGCAGGTATTGCTCGCACACGCCCCGCACCTGTGCGCCAATGCTCTGCCGCGCGACCACCGTGCCTGTCCGGCGCACCGCGTCTTGCAGGGCCGAGGCGAAGGCATCCACATTGCTGAAGCCGCCGGTCGGTCCAGCCCGCAGCAAGTCACGCACGATGCTGCCGAGCTCATCGCGCTCGTCGTCCGCCGAGGGCTGCCCCAGCAGCTCCTGCAACACGGCGCCCAGCGCGTGCACATCCACGGACGCCGTCACCGGCGCGCCGCTCAACAACTCGGGTGACGCATACGCCACCGCCGCAGCGGGTACGTGCTCACGCCCGACGACGCGCCCCATTGGCCGCACGCCAATGAGCCCCATCACCTTGACGTCACCGCGTTCCGTCAGCAGAAAATTTCGGGGACAGAGGGAGCCATGAACAAAGCCGCCCGCGCCCTCCTCAGCCAGGCTCAGCTTGTGCAGCCGGCGGATGAGCTCACACGCCTGTAGAATGATGCCGACTGCCACTCCTGACGGCAGGCGCCGGCCACGCTCTTTCAGGCCCTCGATGATCTGGGCAAGGAATACACCTTCCTCAAACCCGTACACCGCAAAGGGCCGGCCATCCAGGACGCCGTAATCCACCAATGGCACCACCTGGGAACCATTGAGCTTCAGCGTCAGCAGCGCCTCGAGCCAGAGCGCATCGGCGCCCGCTCGAGTTCGGTTGTTCTCTCCGGTATGCTTGAGGAGCACCGGGCGGCAGTTACCCGCCGCATCTCGCTGCTCTCCCAGCCATGTACCCCATGCACCGTCTGCATCCAGCTCACTCAGAGCTCGGTAGACAAACGATCCCTCGGAGACGCTATCCGGCAGCCCGTGCCGGGATTTGAGCCTCTTCGGCTTTGATAACTTGAACACCCCAAACCGTGACCGGTTTGGGGTGCCCAAATTCTGGAACGAGTCCATCCTCTTACTACACCCAGGCCAGCTCTAGTGAAGCTGATGCCCCTTCCCCCTCCGAAAATCCGGAGGGGGGAGGCGCTGCGCCAGGCATCCTCAGACCCGGCGCAGCTTCTCTGCTCACACTATATCACTGCTCCAGCAACGCGGCGGCAGCATCGCAAACCGCAACGTCGGGCTGGTTCTCCAGGTTGGTGGAGATGCGGCACAGGCTGTCGACGAAGACGTCAGTGAAGTCGTCGCGATCCAGGCTGCCCCGATCCAGAACGGCCAGCACGGGGTTGAGGAGGTCGATGTTGTCGGCCAGCTCATCCGGGGTCAGACCGAGGTCGCCGGCGGCGTCCTCGATGCGGACATCCTGGTCAAACCGGAGGAACGTGATCGACACCGGGTCGCCGCCCTGGACGGGCAGCGAGGCCTGCTGCAGAGCCCTCTGGTAGAAGTTCTGCGAGTCGTCCTGCACCTGGCGAGCGAACTCCTGGGGCGTGACGTAGATGCTCTCGAGCTGCTCGACCTCGTCGCGGTTCAGACCGACCTCGCGCGCATTGCGGAGAGCGATGTCACGAACCTCGTCGATGACCGGGATGAAGCCCGTGGCGTGGCAGTTGGAGCACGACACCGCGGTGACGGCGCGGAAGTTATTCTGGTTGGTGTCCAGAAGAATGTCCGAGTCCTCCACGATCGCGTCGTTTGCGTCGGCGATGATGTAGCCGAGCATGCCGTTCGGGAGCGTGAAGATGGCTTCAGTGCCACCCGCGATGAACCCGAAGGGATCCTCGAAGATGCTCTCGTTGTTGTTCACATCTTCGAAGTCGAAGCTCTGCCACAGAGCACCGTTACGGATGCCCAGGTCATGGCGCTCGACCACGCGGTCCTGACGAGAAATACGCGACTTGGTGGTACCGGCGCGGATGGTGCCATCCTCCTCGTCGAGGATGTTCTGGTCCACGTCGACCTGGAGCTCATTCAACACGAAGTTGCTGAGCGTGTCGTTCACGTCCACGTCGATGATCGCGTAGTAGAGGTTGCCGATGACGGCGACGTCCATCATCTGATCCGCGAACTGGATCGGGAAGGCGGTCTGCGTATCGTCCTTGGCGTCGTCGGCGTCGTCACCCACGAACTCCACGGCGTACGGGTTGTTGGCCGCAATGGCCTCCCACACGTCGTCGAAGTTCTGGCCGTTGACGCTGATCGCGCGATCCCACTGATAGTCGCGGATGTCGATGCGGTAGATCGTCTCGTCGGTGTTGACGGGCTCCGGCTCGGTGATGTCCGGATCGATCGACAACATGTTCAGCATCTTGGTCAGACCCTGGCGGTCACGATCCAGAGCGTCTGCGCACTGACCCGCCGTGAAGCGGTTGGTGATCGAGACGTAACGCAGGAACGGCAGGTCATCGTCGTCCTGGTCGCCGAGGTCGTCGTTGATCTCCTGGAACAGCTCGTCGAAGTCCACGACCTGGCCGTCATCCGTGCAGTTGCCGCCGGTGGGGGCGACGTCCGGCCAGAAGCGCGGGTTGTCGATGTACTGAGCGACCGTGGTGATATCGGCCTCGGTGACCGCGGGCAGGCCGGAGTTGGGCGGCGGCATCTCGCCGCGGACCATGCGCTGCACCACGCGCGAGCCGGCGCTGTTCAGCGGGATGATCTTGCCCGTCTCGACCAGCTGC
Source organism: Polyangiaceae bacterium (assembly GCA_025937895.1). Classification (GTDB taxonomy): domain Bacteria; phylum Myxococcota_A; class Polyangia; order Polyangiales; family Polyangiaceae; genus SZUA-265. Next base: position 2,880 of record JAICQL010000230.1, read on the forward strand.
TCGATGTCGTTGATGTAGTTCATGCCGGCCAGAGCGTCCTCGGGGGTGAGGGCCGGGCCGTGGCACTGACCGCAGTTCGCGGCGAGCACGTTCTCGGCAGCGGCGCGGGCCAGATCAGCCTCGCTGCTACCCGTGGACGGACGACCGCCACCGTTGTTGTTACCGTCAACGGCGCCGCCGTTGTCCGGATCTGCCGGGGGCAGGCACTCGGCCAGCAGCGGGTTGTCCTCGCAGGTCTCCACCGGCGGAGCAGCAACGTCGACTACCATGCCGCCGCCGGGGGGCTGGGCGCCGGGCGCTGCCGGGGTTTCGCCGCCACCGTTGTCATCGCTGCCACAAGCGAGAGCAAGCACTGCGGCGCTGAAGCCGATGCTGAACGCTCTAAAAGTCATGAGCTTATTTCCTTGGTTCTTCACAGAGTCCTCCAGGTCCTAATTCTGCGCATATGGACTAATGCGCCCGTGATAAGGGTGTGGAAACCGGGCCCGAGGTTGAGGCTCAGATTCCGACCCGAGGTATTAAGGCGCTGAGTGTGATGGCGATCTCCGCCACCGAGGGAGGAGTGTAGGAGGGCGTCCAGATCTAGTCAGCCAAAATCGTGTGTCTAAGAAGACTTACGCTCTACTGGCAGAATTCTGGCAGCGTCGCACGGATGCGAACGACGATGCATGGACACGATTGCTGTGCGTTGGCTGTTCGTGCTTGGATCACGCAGCATCGGCGCGAGCTGCAACGCACTGCCAGCGCGTTCGAGCGTGCCGTGGATTCCGCTGCGGGCTCGGCAGGCCTGTATCATCTGCGTGTCGCTGCCCCACGGCGCACTGCGCAATCATGAGTGCTCTGTTACCGGAGCTCGCGATCCCTCGCACGCTTCGCCTCGCCGTTGCTCGAGCGCTCCACGGCTCTGGTCGAGCGCTCCGCCGGTAGGTTGCTCGAGCGCTCCGTCACCGTGCTGCCGGTCGGGGCGGTCACCGTGTTGCACCGGCGTGTTGCTGCGCCCGCGGCTCGGCATGTCACTGCTGCGGCGCACGCGAGTGCGCCCGGAGAGGTGTTGCACCGGCTCATCGGGGGCGCGCAGCATGGCATGGGATTGCCATGAATGCGAGGCCGTCGAACAGTCCCTGAGAGTGCTCCCCTGCCCTCGCTGCATGGCTTCAGCGCCCTCATGCTGACCGTGCACACGGAATTTTCCCGAGCATTTTCCGATGATTGTACAACATTCCCGGAAACGGCTCAATTTTAACAACATTTAACTGGAGGTGCCGGGGCCATGCTTGCGACCCCCAGGCCACGCGCGTACCTTCTGGCTCTGCATGGGCGAACTTCGGGGAGCTCCGGGAGCCAGCGTAGCCGCGGAGCCTGAGGAAGATGGCCCTCGGGAGGCGAGGCTCCGGGAGCGGGCCGCGGCACGCGGCGCGGAGGAGGCCAGCGTCGTCGTGGTGCGTGAGCTGCTCGCGCGGGGCCGGCGCGGTCGCGAGCGGACGGAGCGGCACTCCGATGTAGTTGCGGCGCCGCGGGCGCCGACTCGACCCCAGAGCGGGCTGCTCGAGCGCGAGGTCGCCAGCGCTCCTCGGCTGCCGCCGCCGCACGAGTTCCTGCAGCTGTTTCATGAATACGAGCGCTATGTGGCCAGCATCGGTGCGCGCATCCTGGGCCCGAACAACGGCGTGGACGACCTGGTTCAGGAGGTCTTCCTGGTCATTTATCAGGAGTTCCACAAGCTCGAGGGTCTCACATCGATCAAGGCTTGGCTCGCCACCATCGCTACTCGCCTGGCCTGGCGGCAGCGCGGCCGCCCCTGGCTCTACTCCAAGCTGACCTTGGCTCAGGTCGAGGAAATCAGCCCTCTCGAGAGCACCGATGCCAGCCCGGAGCTACACGCCGATCTGGCGGTGTTGCTGGAACGGCTGCGCTCGATGCCCGATACCCTGCGGGAGCCCTGGTTGCTGCGTTTCATCGACGGTGAGACATTGCCGCGCATCGCGGAGCTCTGTGACTGCTCGCAGTCGACCGTGCAGCGCCGCCTGCGCGAGGCGGGCGACATCATGCTGGGAACGCGGCGACCGGACGCACCGCTCAGCGCAGACCCGCCGAGCAGTGACCCAAGGAGCTGTGAGGCAGGCACCAGTAACCCATCGAGCAGTGCCTCATCGAGCAGTGCCTCATCGAGCAGTGATCCAGCCAGCACGCGGACAGCAAGCGCCGGTTGAGCTGTCCTTGCCGCGGTGCGGTCGCTGGCCAGCACCGGGCTCGATGCTGGATACGGGCTGCTAGATACCGCCTGCTAGATACCGCCTGCTAGATACTGAAGCCGAGGCCCAGGCCGAGGATCACTGCGTCAGCTTCCACCTCGTCGTCCGCGAAGACCTTGTTGTAGCTGACCTCCGCCCCGACGGAGAGCAAGCCGAGACCGAAGCTGAACTCCACGCCGGGAGCGACCACCAAGTCCGACGCAGACGCCTCCACCGGGCCGAGCTCACTGCTGGTGTGCGCCAGACCTAGCCCCAGCTGCGGCCGCAAGGTGAGCGGGCCAACCCCCAGATCATAGCCAACGCGGCCCATGAACTGCTGCAACGACAGGGAGACGTCGCCGACGGCGCTGCTGTCGGATTCGCCAAAGAAGTAGTCGTAGGAAACCCCGAGATAGAGCGAAGCCGGAAGCGTGACCCCCGCGCGCAGCCCGAGCCCGACGCCATAGGGGTTGAGCTCCGCATCGCCGGTGGGACTGCCGTAAAGACCCCGGGCGCTGCCCGACAGGGTGAGCAGCGGCAGCGCGGACGCAGGGCTCGCGGTAGCGAGCGTGGCGAGCACGGCGGAGGTGGCGAGCAGCGGCACCCCCAGCGGCAGGAATTTTCTCGAACGCAAGCTCACACCTCCTCGAAATCAGGCGCTGCCACTTGGCTCGAGGCCGCCTGGCGCGCGCGCAAGCTACACGAGTGCCGTCACCAACGGCAAGACTCGCTCGACTCACGTCGCTGAATAGCCCCGTGTGCAGCGGCTTGCCCGGACGCTCGCTGCTCGGTACCACCGGCCGAGGCGGCGAGCACGGGGTGCGCTCGATAGCCCCCCGCGCGCGGTACAGCCGGCCCCTGACAGGGCTGCTCTCAGGGCAGGAGCGCCGCTGTAACCCATGTTGCCATCCCGCACGCACTCTCGTGTTGCATTGGTGATACATGTACGGGGCGGCGAAGGGTCACGGTGCGCCAGTCAGGGGCGCAACAGCCACGATTGCGGGCAGGCAGCGCAGAACCCTGACCGGGCCGGCGCAGCCAGCGCTGAACAGCTCGTTGCTCGAAGCCCGAGCGCAGCGTAAGTTCGTCGCGTGATATCGGTCTCTGCCATGAGCCGCCTCGCCTGCTGCGCCACGCTAGCCGGGCTGCCAGCGCTGGTCACTGCACGGGCACTGGCGCAAGCGCCCGCGGCGCCTGCGCCGGACACGGCGGCGAGCTCCGCCCCAGCGAGCACGCCAGCTGAACCAGCGGCAGCCCCCGAGCCCGGCGCCGGCGCGCCCGTGGCCGAGCCGAGCCCACCAGGGCCGTTGTCGCTGACATGGACCAGCGCGGACCCCAGCTGCGATGGCAGCCAGGTGCGCGCGCGCGCGCTCGAGCTGGTATCTCGAAGCATCGTTCCGCGTCCGACCGAGGCGCGCGCGGTGGTCGAGCGCGAAGGTGAGCGCTGGCGCGTTCAGCTGGAGACGCGCAGTCAGAGCCGCATGGGTCAGCGCACCTTGCGCGCCGAGAGCTGCAAGGAGATCCAGCAGGCCATCGCGCTGCTGCTGGCCATGATCATGGAGGCGGAAGCCAAGGGCGAGACCGCTCCTCCAGCTCCGCCGCCGGAGTCGTTGAACATGCTGGAGCCCGAGGATGAGCCGATCATCATCGACTCGCCTCCCGTCGAGCCTGGTCGTGCCTGGAGCTGGCTCGTGCGGAGTGAAAGCGCAGCTGCCGTGGGCTTGCAGCCCAGCGTCGGATTCGGCGTGAGCGGCAGCGTCGGTGTGTCGTTCGGCGCGTGGGAGCTGCATGCCGGCGGGGGCTACTGGCTCAGCAGTCGCGCGCCCATCTTCGAGCGCCAGGGCGCCATCGAAATGAGCCGGGCCACCGCGGGCGCCTCACTCTGCTATCGCTGGCTGAGCAGCGGGCGCATCGAGCTGCTGTCCTGTCTCGGTCCAGAGTGGCTGTGGCTCGACTGGAGCACGTCAGGCCTGCTGCGAAATCGCGTGGGCGGCATCCACCACTTGCTCACCCTCAACGGCAGCCTGGAGCTGCGGGTGGCCGCGGTCGGCCCGTTGTTCGTGACGCTCGCTCCTGGCTTTACGTGGGAACAACGTCGCCCCTTTCAGGCAAAAAGGTGCGAAGATTGCACTCCCACTGATGTATTTCATACCTGGGACATCGGCGTGCGCTTCGGAGCTGGCGTCGGCGCGCGTTTTTGAACGGATGGGTCCACCCGGGCCCACTCAGGTGATGTGCTTTCTGCCTGTCTGCCAACCCCGACGGGAGCGAGCTTCTCCCGGAGCTTCTTTGCTCCGCTCGCCTCGCTGGCGGTGCCTCGGATGGTAGAAACGGAACAGGATGCCTGCGCTACACCAGAGCAGGCCTTCGAGCGGCACTTCCCCATGGTGTGGCGAAGCCTGCGCCGTCTGGGTGTGCCCGCGAGCGCGCTGGATGACGCGGCCCAAGACGTGTTCCTGGTCTTGCATCGGCGCTGGCTAGACTTTCAGCACCAGTCCAGCCTGAAGACCTGGATTTATGGAATTTTGCTGCGCGTTGCCAGCGATCACAAGCGTCGGGCGCGCCGCGAGCGTGCACGCTGGAGCCCCGAGCCGGCCGAGATCGAGTCACCCAGCGAAACCCCAGATCGCATCTTGCAGCAGCGGGAGGCAAGCCGCCTGCTGCACGTCGCGCTGAACCAGCTCGACGATAAAGAGCGGCAAATGTTGGTGCTGGTGGATCTCGAAGAGAGCAGCGTGGTGGACGCCGCGGATGCGCTTGGCATCAATCTGAACACGGCATATAGCCGACTACGCAGAGGCCGGCAGAGCTTCGAGAAAGCCCTGCGCACTGCCTCCGCCTCCGGGTCGGCACCCAGGGACCGCGGCGACGTGGTCGAAGCGCCCAAAGACGGGGCCAACATCACGAGTGAGACGAACGGTGAGTGATCGGGCAGGACAGGAGCTGAGCGCCGAGGCGCGTCAGCTGATTGCGAATGCCCGGGACGCTGACGATCCGACGGCAGAGGATGAGGCGCGGGTCAAAGCCCGCTGGCTCGCCGGTATCGCCGCGGGTGCTGGCGTATCTTCACTGAGCGAAGCGGTGCGGGCAGCGGCCAGCACGGGCTGGAGCTGGGGGATGAAGTCCGCGCTGCTGGCGGGCGCCGCCGCCGTGGCCGCCGTGAGCGTCTATCTCGGCTGGCCCGAGGCGGAAGCTCCGGTAAAATCCCCGGCGCCGAGGGCCGGGGTCGCACGACCCGCGGAGCCGGAGCAGCGCTTGGCCGAGCCGGTGCCGCCGAGTGAACCGGAAATCGCACCGCTGGAACTCGAGCCTCCTGGGGGAGCTGAGGCAGAGCCGCCAGCTCAGCCCGAGCCCCTCGCCGTGGCACCAGAGGTCGTGGCCAGCCCAGATCCGCCGGCGCGCACCGAGGCCGCCCCTCCGGCGCCACGAGCGGCGAGCTCGCGCCCGGCGCGAGCTGCCGCTGCCCGGGTGAAAGCTAGCTCCAAGCCGCCCGCATCCAGCCACGTTGCGGCCCGAGAAGTCGCTGCGTCACCAACGGCCGTGTCACCAACGGCCGTGTCACCAACGGCCGCGCCATCAGCAGCCGCGCCACCTGCCGCTGCTCCGGCAGCGACTGCGCCCGAGGTCGCCGCTCCGGAAGCGCCGCCCGCGCCGTCTCACGCCACGGGTCAGCTTGGCGAGGAGATCGCGCGGCTCTCCGAGATCCGCGCCCAGCTGCAAACTGGCTCGCCCAACCGTGCGCTGGAGCTGCTGAGGGAATATCGCACCCGCTTCGCGGAGCCAAACCTGGCCATGGAAGCGGACGCCCTGCAGGTAGACGCGCTGTGCAAGGCGGGCAAGCGAGAAGCGGCTCGGGATGCTGCCGCGGCATTCACCCGCCGCTGGCCCGCCTCGCCGCTGGAGCAGCGGGTCACCAGCGCCTGTCAGTGAGGCGCTTCGCGCGAGGTCCGCTCGCAATTGTGAGCCGGGCGCTGCTCGGGCGGCGGGCGTCTCGGATCGGTGGTGCGCTGCGGCCATGTTCACCATGCGCATCTCGTCGCCCGGAATGCCCTGTAATGATGCCACCCAGGCTCCCCCGGCCTCTTACCCGGCTACGCTCGAGGCAGGAAAAAGGCTGCTTTCGCGGGCACCCCGGAGCCAGTTGTGCCTTGTGCCCGGGTACTCTGGTTGTCAGAATTGATCTGTGGTGCGTCGTTTCCTCACCTGGAGCCGGCGGCCGGGATGCTCGACGGCTGTGCGGCTAAAGGAGCGTCCAGGTCACCTGGCTCTGGTGCTGCGGCAGGCCAGGCGGTGTGCTCCGCTGTGGGCCTGCCTGGCTGCTTGCGGCCCCGCACCACCCATCGATGTCGGCACTGACTTCGCGCAGGACGATATCGACACCAACCTCGAGCAAGCGGCGTCACCGGAGTCGTTAATCCCCTCGGTATCTGGTTCGCTCGCGTCTCCCGACATTCCCCCGATGTGCCGCGAGGGCTTCGAGCCATGCGGCGGGCTGCTCGCCGGCAGGTGGATCGTGGAAGACACCTGCAACAGCGAGACAACCAACCGCAAGGCGCTGCAGATCTGGGGTCAGACCTTCATGCCGCTCGACACCAGCGCGTGCGGAGACTCGGTGCAGAGCGTGAGGTCGAGATGGGAGGGGATGCTCTCTTTCGAGGACGGCATCGCCATCGACACGCGGCTGCGCCACGACATGATCGAGATGAACCTGTCTCGCAGCTGTCTGAACGCCACCTTTGGCGTGAACATTCAGGCTGAAAAGGTTCCGGCAGTATGCGCCACCTTGACCAAGGGACAGACGAGCTGCACCGCCGTCGGCGGCATGTGCGCTTGCTCCAGCCGGCGCCAGAAGGAAGTAAGCTACTCGGGTATCTACGCCGTGATCGGCAAGCAGGTGCTCATCCGCAGCGGACCTGGCATGCCCTACGAGACGTTCGACTACTGTGTGCAGGGCGACCGGTTGCTCTGGCGGGAGCCCATCTCTGCTCGCTTCGTGGTATTGCGCCGCGAGGGCGCCGTCCCGGATGAGACGGATCCCGACGTGTTGCGCTGAGCGGCGCTGAGGGTGCCGAGCTAGCTCGGGCGAGCGGCTTCAGCCCAGCTGCGAGCGCTGCCGCAAGTAGTGATCGGCCAGCACGATCGCAACCATCGCCTCACCCATCGGAATGAAGCGCGGCAGCAGACAGGGATCATGCCGCCCGGTGGTCCTGACCGAGGCGACCTCTCCCTGGCGATTGATGGTGTCCTGCGGCCGAGGCAGGCTGCTGGTGGGCTTGATCGCGGCGCGCAGCACGATCGGCATGCCGCTGGAGATACCGCCCAGCATACCGCCATGGTGGTTCTTGGTCGTTCGCGCGCTGGGCACCCCCGCCGGGTGAGGCACCCCACCGGGATCGGGGACGAAGGGATCGTTGTGGGCGCTGCCACGCATCCGTGCGCAGCCGAAGCCGCTCCCGTACTCCACTCCCAGCACTGCGGGCAGGCTGAACAGCGCCTTCGCCAGATCTGCCTTCAGCTTGTCGAACACGGGCTCGCCCAGACCCGCGGGGACCCCGGTTGCGACCAGCTCCGCCACGCCGCCGATCGAGTCCTGATCCTTGCGCACGGCCTCGATCAGCTGAATCATCTCCGGCACGCGGCTCACGTCCGGGCAGCGCACGATGTTGGGCTCACCGCCGGGCAGCGTCTCCACCTGCTCCAGGGTCACGGCAGCCGGATCGGGCACATCCGCCACGATGTCACCCACCTGCTTCACGTAGCCGATGACGCGCACACCGAGCTGCGCGGCGAGCAACTGCTTGGCCACCACCCCCGCGGCCACGCGCGCCGTGGTCTCCCGCGCGCTGGAGCGGCCGCCGCCACGATAGTCGCGAAAGCCGTATTTGCGATCGAAGGTGTAGTCGGCGTGGCCGGGGCGGTAGAGCTCCTTGATGTTCGAGTAGTCTTTGCTCTTCTGATCGGTGTTGCGGATCAAGATGGCGATGCTGGTGCCAGTGGTGCGGCCCTCGAACACGCCGGCAAGGATCTCGGGCTCGTCCGCCTCGTTGCGCTGCGTGACGATCTTGCTCTGGCCCGGGCGGCGGCGGTTGAGATCCACCGCCAGGAGCTCTGGGGTCAGCTCGATTCCCGGCGGGCAGCCATCGATGATCACGACGTTGCCAGGGCCGTGGGACTCCCCGGCCGTAGTGATTCGGAACGCTTGCCCAAAGCTATTGCCAGCCACAGCAGGCAGCTAGCGGCAAGCGGCGGCCGATGCAAGGGGCGCGGCCCAGGGCCGGCCGGAATCCAGGCACTTAGCGTGGCTCGAGCCGGTACAGCTGACCGGCAAAGGTGGTCAGGTACAGCTCGCCCAGGTTGTCCTGGCCGAAGGAGGTGACGCCCTGCACCGCGCGCTCTGGATTGATGTTGTCGCTGATGTCCACCGGCTCCGCCGCGAGCACTCCAGCTTGCACGCGCAGCGCGAAGAACGCTGCCGACTCATAGTCCGCGTACAGGTACGCGCCCCGCAGCTCCGGAATGGCGCTGCCGCGATACACGTAGCCTCCGGTGATACACTGCCCCGTGGCGCGGCCATAGCTGGCGATGGGCAAGGTCAGCCCTTGCAATGAGGGTTCGCACCCCGTGCTGGGCTCGAAACAATTCTCCGCCTCCATCAGGCGCCAGCCGAAGTTGCGACCCGTCGCCTCCGAGCCAGGGACGAAGTTCACCTCTTCCCTGCTCTCTTGCCCGACGTCACCGATGTACAGATCCGCGGTGCAGAGGTCGAAGCTGAAGCGCCACGGATTGCGCAAGCCCACGCTCCAGATCTCGGGTAGCGCGCGCGGATCGCGCTCGGCGAAGTTGCCGAGTGGAATACCGTACTGCCCCTCCGGCCCTGCGCCGCGAGCGTCCACGTCGATGCGGACGAGCTTGCCCAGCAACGTGTCCAGCGCCTGGCCGTTGCCGAGCTCGCCGTGTTGATCGCGGCCGCCCCCACCGTCACCGAGCCCCAGGTACAGATAGCCGTCGGCGCGGAACTGCAGGTTGCCGCCGTTGTGATTGCCCTGTGGCTGGGCCACGGTCAGCACACGGCGCTCCACGCTGGAGGCGTGATCGGGATCGCCCGGCGTGACCTGCAGCTCCGCCAGCACCTCGGTGTGCGCTGGATTGTTGCCAGCGCCGGGAGCGCTGGAATAGCTGACGTACAGCAGGCCGTTTTCGGCGTAGCGCGGGTGAAATGCCAGACCGAGCAGACCCATCTCTTCGACGGAAGTGGCGACCCGCTCGCTCAGGTCCAGAAAAGGCTCGCTGCGCAGCTCTCCGTTCACCAGCAAGCGGATGCGGCCCGGCTTCTCGATCACGAACAGCCGTGAGAGGTCTCCGGGCGCGGCCGTGACGTAGATGGGCTGCTCGAGACCGCTGGCGACCAGCGTGAGCTGGAGCGACGGGATGGCGACACTGGCCGCCGCCTCACAGCTGAAGGAGCCGCGCGACACCGCGCCGGGCTCCGGTAGGAGCGCACCGGCAGCGGCCCCGCCAGAGGCCGGAGCTAGCGGCGACAGGGAGGAGCCTGGCAGCGCATCGACCGGGCTGCCCGGCAGGGCGGGCGCATCCGAGCGGCCTGGCTGAGCTTCAGCTGCTGCACTGCTCGAGCCAGTGCGCTCCGCACCACCGCTGCTTGCACTGCCGCGGCTTGCACTGCCGCTGCTTGCACTGCCGCTGCTTGCACTGCCGCTGCTTGCACTGCCGCTGCTC
>JAICQL010000255.1 GCA_025937895.1 Polyangiaceae bacterium
AACACCGTGGTGATCAACCCCTGCCCGCTGGGCTGCCAGCAGCCGGAGAATCGCTGCCGCGAGTGCAACCCCGGCCAGACCCAGTGCGTCGGCAACGGTCAGATCCGCACGTGCGGCGCCAACGGCTTCTACGGCGCGCCCACCAGCTGCAGCGACGGCAACTTCTGCAACGGCACCGAGACCTGCCAGAACAATCAGTGCGTGGGCGGCGCCCCGCCGAACTGCAATGGCTTTGGCTGCCAGCAGAACCGCTGCAACAACTGCAACGGAGGCCAGTGCGCCAGCGGCACGCAGTTCATGACCTGCGACAACGGCCTGCTCAGCGCGCCGCGCAACTGCCCGACGAACCAGGTGTGCCAGGGCGGCGGCAACTGCCTGTTCAACTGCGCCGCGCTCAACTGCAACGACAACAACTCGTGCACGAACGACTCGTGCAGCCCCACCGCGGGTTGCCAGCGCAGCAACGTCCCCAACCGCGACCAGTGCGTGAACGGCGACATCCAGAGCTGTACGAACGGCGTCTTCAACAACCAGGACTGCGGCGCCAATGGCTGCAACCCCGGCAGCACCTTCTGCAACGCCTGCAACGCCAACACGCCGGCCACTTGCCAGAACGGGCAGCGGCGGGTGTGCGTGAACGGCCAGTTCCAGAACCAGAGCTGCCCACAGGGTCAGCAGTGCCAGAACGGCGCCTGCGTCAACGTGCAGGTGTGCACGCCCCTGCAGCAGACCTGCGCCGGCAACAACCGCCAGGTGTGCAACGCGCAGGGCACGGGCTTCACCACCAATGCGCCCTGCCCCGCGCCCACCAACATCTGCAGCGGCGGGCAGTGCGTCGAGTGCCGGAACAATGCGGACTGCGGCGCCGGGCGGACCTGCAACGCCTTCAACCGCTGCATCAGCTTCTGTACACCGGGCTCCTTCAATGCCTGCGCCGCGAACGGTCAGTCTTTCACTCGCTGCAACGCAGCCGGGAGCGCCTTCAACGAGGTCGTCAATTGTGGCGCCGGACAGACGTGCTCGGCAGCCCAGCAGGGCTGCGTGACGACCCTCGTTCCGGGCGTGCCGGTCGGGGGCGGCCTGGGTGGCGGTGGTAGCTGCGGCATCGGCCAGACGTTCCTCTCGTGCAATGGCACCACGCTGAGCTGTGTCCTGGGCGATGACAGGATTGTCACCAGCCAGTGCCCTGCCGGGACGAGCTGCAACGGTCAGCGCTGCCAGTAAGCCCCAAAAACTCTGCTGCCATTAGAGCCGGCGAGAAGACTGGGTTGAAGGTGGATAGCGGGCTTTGTGCCGCACCGCGCGGCGCAGAGCCCGCTGCCCCACACCCACCCACAAATCGATATTGAAAGCGGTTATCATCTTGCTAAGCTGAAGCGGTGATGAACGCCAATCACCCCGCGCAACTCGGCTCGCGCGTCGCCGCCAGCCTGCTCGGTAGCTATGCGTTCGTCTTTGGCTTCACCACCCTGGGCACGGCACTCGGTGTGGCCGCGGGCATGCCCTACGCGGATGCCCAGACCTTGCTGTACCTGCTCGCTTTCCTGCTCTTTGCGCTGTGCTTTTGCTGGGCCTTCCTGCCGCTCAGCGGAGCGAAGGTCTGGGGCGTGCTGCTCGGTGGGGGTGCGGTCATGACCGGGGCGGGATGGCTGCTCTCGCAGGTCCTCGGCGCCCGCTGAGCAGAGCCCCAACGAGAGGCGTTTGAGCATGTTTGCTTCCTTCCGCGCGGCGATGACCTGGCTGCACACGTGGTTCGGCCTGGTGCTGGGCTTCGTGCTGATGACCGTCTTCTTCTTCGGCAGCCTCTCGGTGTTCGATCGCGAGATCGATCGCTGGGCCAGCCCGGAGACGCGCTTCGAGCCGCAGCCGCTGCCCTCTTTCGATCGGGTGTTGCAGCCGCTGTTCCAGCAGATCGTCCCCGACCAGGAGGAGCTGGAGGCCGCGCGGGAGCGCGTGGGGGTGCTGCCCGGGGAAATGCCGCTGATGGGCTGGAGCGTGTACACCACGCATCGCGATCCCGTGCTGTCGCTGTGGGCGGAGTTTGCGCTCACCAACAACCCGGATGACCCGCAGGATCACCTGCACGGGCACATCACCGTCGATCCGCGCAGCGGCAAGCGCCTGCCCGACTCGGAGCTGAAGCTGGGCAGCGAGTTCTTCTATCCGATGCACTACAGCCTGCACCTGCACTGGCTGGAGCTGGGCTACTGGATCGTGGGGCTCGCGGCGCTGGTGATGCTGGTCGCGCTGGTCAGCGGCGTGGTGATCCACCGCAAGCTGTTCCGCGAGCTGTTCACGTTTCGCCCGGGCAGCAACCAGCAGCGCAAGCTGCTGGACCTGCACAACCTGACCGGCGTGGCGGCGCTGCCGTTTCACTTCATCTTCGCGCTGTCCGGTCTGATCATCTTTGCTGGCATTTACTTCCCCGTGTCCGAGACGGTGCTGAAGCCGCTGGCGCTGGCCGACCTGGGCAAGCAGGCAGCGGCCTCGGGCCTCGCGCTCCAGCCCTCGGGGGTGCCTGCGCCCCTGGCCTCCATCGACGGCATGGTGGCAGAGGCCAAGCGGCGCTGGGCCGCGCGCGGAATGCCGGGCGAGGTGGGCTGGCTCACCGTCCATCACGTGGGTGACGCCAGGGGTCACGTCAGCATCCATCGCGCCGGTAGTGATCGAGTGGCGCTGGTGGGGCAAGCCGTGCACTTCGAGGCCGCGAGCGGGCGTGTGCTGCGCGAAGAGCCGCCGCCCAGCCCCATTCTGGGCATCAACGAGTTCCTGACGGGCCTGCACTTGCAGCATTTCGAGCACTGGCTGCTGCGCTGGTTCTATGTGCTGGGCGGCCTCGCTGGCAGCGTGTGCATCGCCACCGGGCTCCTGTTCTTCACCGGCAAGCGGCAGCAACGTCACGCGGCCCTGGGGGTCAGCGGCGCGCGCTGGGTGGACGCGCTGTCGGTGACGAGCATCACGGGCATGCTGGTGGCTACCGCGGCCATCCTGGTCGCCAACCGGCTGCTGCCGGCGGAGCTGCCGGAGCGGGGCGCCTGGCAAGAGCGCTGCTTCTGGCTGGCCTGGCTGGCAGCCTTTGCGCACGCCGCCTGGCGCTGCGCGCCGGTACGGCAGGCGCGCCTCGCACCCGCCTGGCGCGAGCAGTGCTGGGCCCTGGCAGCGCTCGCGCTCGCGGCCGTGCTGCTCAACTGGATCACCACGGGGGATCATCTGCTCCGCACCCTGGAGCAGCGCTACTGGCCGGTGGCCGGCTTCGACCTGGCGCTGCTCGCAGCGGCGCTGCTGTCGGCGTACAGCGCGCGCCAGCTGGGCCGTCGCGAGCGCGAGCAGCGAGAGCTGGGCGGTGCGCTCAGCGAAGAAGCGGTGATCTCCTCCGAGGCACCGGCCCATGGCTGAGCCGTTGCTGCAGACACTGGCGGTGCTGTGCTGCTACTGCGGCATGGGCTGGCTGGCTCTGGCGATGAAGACGCACTGGCGGCAGGTGCGCGGCACACCGCTGTACCCGAGGACGCTGCTGCGGCTGCGCACGGCGGGGCTCGGGGCGCTGCTCGCCGCGCTCGGGCTGTGTCTGGGCGCAAACCACGTCACCATGGCCCCGCTGGTCTGGGCGATGTCGTTGACCGCGGCGCTCCTGCTGGTGGCCTTCACCCTCGCCTGGCGGCCCAGCTGGCTGTCCTGGCTGGCGGGGCCGCGCTAGGGCGTGAGGCGAAAGCCGGACGGGCGGCGCCGCTGCTCTTCCGCCTCGAGCCAGTTATCGAGCCCCTGACGGGCCAGGCGCTGCGCCCCGAGCGCCACCAGCGAGGTGCCCGCACGCTCCAGGCCGCGCACGATGAAGCTCTTCTCCGGCGGCGGCTGAGGCGGGGTGAGCAAGCGACCGAGCCGCGCCAGGGCCGTCTGCTCGCGGCGCCGAGCGCGCACGCGCTTGGCCACCAGCAGCAGCGCAGCCAGCCCCACCGCCGCCGCGACGATCAACGTGGTCGGTGGGTGCACGGCGGCACGAGCGGTATCCACCACGCGCTGGCGGCGTTCGTTGAGTCGAGCCAGCCGGTCCTGCAGGCGGCGCCGCGCCTGGGTGGCGCGCAGCTCCAGCAGCTGTCGCGGCTCCTCGCTGTCATTCATTGAGTGTGCTCCTTCACTGGCGCCCACATTGCACGTCAGGTGCCAAGCGCACGCCAGCGTTCAGCAACTCAGTCGAGGCCATTCAGGGCCGCGCCCGCTGGGTAGCTGCGGCATCCTGGCGCCCCCGGCGCGGAATGCCACGGGCCAATTGGCACCCATCCCCTGCCGAGCAGCCAGCGCACTCCCGAAACCGCGGTGCTCGCCCGCTGAGGCGCCAGTCCACGGCTCGGCGCCGTGTTCGTGGCAGGCCGCGGCGGTCTCCGCCGTGCTCGCTCCGTTCTGGATCAGTGCGTGACTCTGCCTTGCGGCGAATGGTGAAGTCGCCACGGCAGAGCCGTCAAGCGGCTGACGCCTGTATCATCGTGCAATTATAGAGGCTGGGCGCGCGCACTGCGTGCCGCAGCTGCTGGCCCGCACGATGCACAGGGCGGCGCGGGGTTACCACCAGGGAGGTGAGCCATGCGTCGCGCACTGGCGGGGCTGGTCCTGCTTAATTTTGCTTGTGGGTCAGAGAAGGAGTGGATCGAGGTCTGGAGCACCCGTGCTCAGCCAGTGCTCGGAGGCAGCGTCGTGCCTCCGGGGCGCTGGGATGAGGTCTCGGGTCACGACTGCAGTGGAGTATTGATCGCGGGCCGCTGGGTGCTCACGGCGGGGCACTGCACGGCGGGCAACACGCACGTACAGCTGCGACACCGTCAGGAGAGCTACGTGGTGGCGGACACCATCCCCTACCCCGACTGGCGCAGCACACTGGATCTTGGCCTGCTGCGGCTGGAGAGCACGGCCAGCGTGCCACCGGCGCAGCTCGCCATCGGCTGCGGCAGCAGCTACATCGCGGACGGCGCGGCGGCGCAGATTGTGGGCTATGGCGCCACCAGCCCCGAAGGGAGCCATTTCAACTTCGATCTGCGTGAAGCCACCACGCAGATCCTGGACGCAGACTGCGCCGACGGGGGCTGGAGCTGCCTGGTGCCAGGCGAGGAGTTGATCGCCGGTCAGCCCGGAGTGGACACCTGCCCCGGAGACTCGGGCGGGCCGCTGTACGTGCTGTCGAGCAGCGGCCCGCTGCTGGCGGGCATCACCAGTCGTGCCGCGAACCCTGGCGCGACGCCGGAAGGCGGTGAAGAGGAGCCGTGCGGTACGGTGCCGGGTCTGTACGTGCGCGTCGACGCTGCGCTCGACTGGATCGAGGCCGTTACCGGCGAGCAACTGCCGGAGCCGGAGTGCACCGGGCTCTCCGCGGTAGAGCAGCCTTCGGCGAGCACGCGCACCGCGCTCAGCGACAGCGGCAGCCTGGCCGAGGGGGAGCTGCACCGGCTGCCCGCCGTGGACGTGCAGCCGGGCACACGCGTGACGGTGGCGATGACCGGCAGCGGCGACGCCGATCTGTACGTTCGCTTCGGGCGCGCGCCCACTCTCTCGCGCTACGACTGCCGGCCTTACCTGGAGAGCAGCAACGAGGCCTGCATACTGACGGCGCCGGACCCGCCTGGCCAGCTATTCGTGATGATTGCTGGCTACAGCGAGAGCAGCTATGCGGTCCGGGCCAGCTACACGGCACCCTGAGCACGCCTCGCTCGCGCGCGGGCGCCGGCCATGAGCCGGCGCCCGGAGACACGAGACGTGCACAGCGAGCGAAGCGCGCAGCCCGGCAGCGCCGTTACTGCAAGGTGGGCGTCTGCCAGTCGATCGCCGCGTTCGTGTCCAGGTTGAAGCCCGCGCCGTTGGGCGGATTGGCGATGCTGGTGTTGGCGTCCTGATCGAGCAAGAAGCGGTTGACGAAGGCGTTGACCGACTGCACCTGGCTCGGCGACGCCGCGCAGTGCGCCTGGGTCGTGTTGAAGTCATAGCCGAAGCGCTCGCTCGCTCCGAGCGCGCGCCAGACCTCGCTGGCAGCGACGAGTGACTTGTAGCCCGACTCGTCTGACAGCCACGACTGCGTCGGGTTGCCGAGAGCGATGACGGCGCGCGGCGCGATCATGGCCACGAGCTCGTGATGATCGTGCGGCAGGGCATGAGGATCCAGCGGGGGATTCAGCATGCTGTCCTTGAACCAGCTCCAGTTGGTGTTGTTGATCTTCTCGACGTCGGTGCCCGTGCGCTGGTTGAAGTCTTCCGACAGGCGCCAGGAGGGGATGCCCCCGCCACCCGACTCCTGCGCCACGGTGAGGGCGATGCGCTCGTCGAGCGCACCGGCGAAGAGCGCCATCTTCCCGGCGTAGGAGCAGCCGTGCACCGCGATCTTGCTGGTGTCCACGCCCAGCTGATCCTTCACCTGCTCCAGGCCGTCAATCAGGCGGCTGATACCCCACGACCAGGCGCTGTAGTTGCCGATCCGGCGGTTGCCGTTGGTGGTGGGCGTGCCGCCGTACGGCGCCTCTTCCCACAGCTCGGGATAGACCGTGTAGTAGGGATCATTGGGCGGCTGATCGCTGTTCGAGAGCGAGACCTGTACCACCTGACCCGCGTTGAACGGCACCTGGCGGCAGCCGTTCACCAGGTTCGAATTGCCGTTCATGCCGATCACCACGCAGGAGCCGCTCCCGGTGACGTTCGAGGTGAGCGTGATGGAGCCGGCGGCCGTGGTGACCTGCACGCTCAGCTGATTGTTGGCGAAGGTGGCAGCCACCTGCGGCGGCTCCGGCTTCACGCCGATCTCGTATTGCTCGAGATCCTTCTTGATCTCGTTGCGGCGGCACCGCCACTGCTCCGCCGTGCTGATGATCGAGCCGTCGTTCATGGCGAACGGGTTCGGGAGGTTGGGATTGTTGCCGCCGTATTCGCCGGCCGAGACCTGGCAGAACGCACCCGTGTTCTCGGGGTAGCCCATCGCCGCGGGGGGCTCGGTCGGAGCCGGCATCTCCGTGGCGGGCGGGGGCTGCATGGGTGTGTCTCCCATCATGGGTGCGGGGCCACCTCCACCGGCGGGGGCCTCCTGCCCGCCGACGAGCGGCGCGTCCACCGGGGAGCCCTCGCTGCCCTGGCCTTCTCCGCCCTCGACCCCGGGGTTGAGCTCACCCTCACCCGGCGCCGCGGGCGCCTCGCCCTCGTTGCCGCCCTCCTGCGGCGCGACGCTACCGGGTGCTGGAAAGGCAGGCGATGCTGCCGTTGCGGGACCGCTTTCATCCTCGCTGCCGCAAGCGAGCGCCGTGCTCAAGGCCACGAGGGCCAGTAGCGGTGCGCGTAGCTCGCTGCCTCGAGCAGCGGAGCTCGCGATCGTACGGAAAGAGCTGCATTGGAGTGTCGTGCGAAACATGAATCCTGCCTCCGTAGTTCAAGGGCGCCCCCCGGCGCTGCGAAGAGTGCGATGAGGCCGGGCAGCGCTCGCGAGGTGCCAGTCCTCGCGGCACGAGCTCAGCCGGGTCCCTTTTATCGCGGATGGGAAACGTTTCCAACTCTCCCAAGCCGCCGACCGGCAATCGCGCGAGACAGGATCCTTCCGGGTACGCCACAGCTCGAGCCGTGAGTGGGCGAGACCGGGCGGACTCGGGCGCAAGCCCGCGGCGGGCGAGCGGCTTGACCCGCACTGCAATAAAGGCTTGACCCCCGCGGCGTCATTCCGCCCCTAGCGGGCTCCCCCGCCACGCACCAAACAGTCGCTGCAGCGCAGCTGCCTGCGCCTGCAACACGACCGCTGCCGCAGCGGAAGGAGAGTAGCCTGGCTGCGTCGACAATCAGGCGTTGCGGCATTCGCAGAGCGGAGCTTGGTGGCTTGGCTCTTGCACTCCCAGCGCTGCTCCCACCTGGCGGCCTCGAGCTCGCGCTCCGATGGCACTACGCCTCGCCGTGACGAGCTGAGACAGCAGCGCCGCGGCGCCCTCAGGACTCGGAAGGAAGGATTGACACCAATGCCGAACACGCAGACTTCGACCTCCACCAGCCGGCGGCGCTCCTCTCGCAACCTACACGCAGGGCGTGGCGCCAGCGCCGAGCGCTCCAGCGGCACCAGCAAGGCGATGGCCAACAGCACTGTGGAGACGGACGACACCTACGGCATCGTCAGCGTTTTGTACCATGCGCTGCAGGGCGCGGAGACCATCGGGCAATACATCGATGACGCGAAGGCGGCGGACAACCCGCAACTGGTGGCGTTCTTCGAGGATTGCAGGGCCAAGCAGAACGAGATTGCCATGGAAGGCAAGCGCATGCTCGCCGAGCAGCTGATCGATCTGGTGGAGGACGCCGAGGACGAAGCCACCAGCGACGAAGACGACGACGAGTAAACCTGCCCGAGTAAACGGAGCTGACTGACCGAGCCGGGTCGACGGAGCCGAGTGAGCCCGGAGACCCCCTTTATTGCGTCCCCGGTGGCCATGGCAGCCGCCGGGGCTCGCCCATTCCAGAGGAGCCGACATGTCCATCGACCTATTGAAAGACCGCGGAACACCGCTGGCGCAGCAGCGCTTCACGTGGAAAGACCTGGTCCAGCCTCCCTACAGCAAGCTTGACGATGACGCCTTCACGCGCGTGCGCGTCATCCTGATGAACGGCATCGAGTCGGAGGCGCTGCGCTTTCAGCACGCCTGCGCTCGCATGAATCGCGATCTGCAGCTGGAGCTCGCTCGCGTGCGGCGTGTCGAGCAACACCAGCAGACCCTGGTGAACTGGCTCAATCCGGCTGATCAGAACGTGCTGGAGACCACCATCGGCTTCGAGCAGGTGGCCATCGAGGTCACGGCCGCGATCGCCCTGGCCGAGCCGGACCCTTATCTAGCCCAGGTCTATCGCTTCGGCTTGCTGGAGGATTTCGACCACATGTACCGCTACTCCGCGCTGATGGATCGCGTGGAGGGCAAAGACGCCAACACGCTGCTGCAGAGCTACACGGATATCCTGCCCGGCAGGCCTACCTCGGTCGAGCACCGTGCCCCTGAGGATGAGCTGCGCGTGCCCTACGACAGGCGCAACGCGGCGCTGATCACCAAGCTACACGCCAACACCCTGGTTGCCGGCGAGCATCAGACCCACGACTATTACATGACGGTCGGCCCGACCTATGCCGATCCGATCGGGCGCCAGCTGTACGCCGAGATCGCCTCCATCGAGGAGCAGCACGTCACGCAATACGAGTCCATCATCGACGCCAGCGAGACCTGGCTGGAGAAGTGGCTGCTGCACGAGGCGACCGAGGTCTACAACTACTACAGCTGCGTCGAGTCGGAGCGCAACTCGCGCATCAAGGCCATCTGGGAGCGCTTCCTCGACTACGAGCTGGGGCACCTGCGGCACGTGGCAGATCTGCTGGAGAAGATCGAGCGGCGCGACGCGGCGCAGATCCTGAACGCCAAGCTGCCGAAGCCCATTGCCTACGAGAGCCATCGCGAGTTCGTGCGCGAGGTGCTGCGCTCGGAGGTCGGCTTGACGGCGATCGGACCGAACTTTGTGCCCATGAGCGAAGAGCGCACCGATGGAGCGACCGCCCTGTACCGCGGCCAGCTCAACTCGGAGGGCTCGCCGTCGGATCGAGTGTCGGCCGGCTATCAGTGGTCGCCCGGTACGGAGCTGAGCCGGCAGCCACCGCGCGGCGGCAACGGCATCAAGACGGTGCAACTGCAGTGAACCAGCGCAGCACAGACATCAGGGGTACGGAAATGAGGAACCAATGGTAACCACGCAGAGTGAAATGGGGCGTAACCGCACTGGCATCGCCACCTCTCCCAAGCTGACCGAGGAGATGATCGCGGGCGTGAACGAGTTCTCGCCGAGCCCGGTGGGCGGCGACGAGAGCGTGATCGCCAAGATCCGTGAGGACTATGCCCGGGATGCCGAGCCGCTGGGCAGCGTGCCGCCGCCCATGAGCGTCAAGGGCGTTGCCAAGGCCGCGCTGCGCGGTGTGAAGGGCGAGCGGCCCACGCAGTTCGTCGACAAGCTGGGCGAGCGCCTGGCCTTCGAGCGCACGGGAGTACGGCTGTACGAGGCGCTGATCTCGAAGTTTGACGTCTCGGGGGGCTTTGACGGCGGCCCCACACGCGCGGAGCTGGAGCAGATCCAGCGCGAGGAGTACGAGCACTTCCGCATGCTGGTGGAGGCCGTGGAGCAGACCGGCGGTGACCCCACCGTGGTCACGCCCTCGGCCGATCTACACGCCACCATGTCATCCGGAATCCTGGCGGTGATGGTCGACCCGCGCACCAGCTTCACGCAGTGCCTGGAGGCAGCGCTGCTGGCGGAGCTGGCTGACAACGCCGCGTGGGAGGCGCTGGCCGAGCTCGCCAGTCAGGGCGGCGACGACGCCCTGGCCCAGCGCTTCCTGGCCGCGCAGCAAGAAGAGGTGCTGCACCTCGCGAACGTCAAGGCCTGGCTCGCGGCAGCGCAGGGCCGCAGCGTGCCGTAGGGCAGCTTCCGTAGGACAGCTTCCGTAGGGCAGCTCCGGCTGCCTCACGGCGGCTCGAGACTGGGCCGCGACTGAGCGGCGCCCCCAGCCCAACCAGCCTGGCCGGGGCACCGCTCAGCTCGAGACCCGCTCACCCGAGCGCGGCTTGCAACCGCGGCCATACAGTCGCCGCCCATACAGACGCTCCATGGCGCACCGGGCACCCGCAAGGGTGTCGCGAGCAATGTTCGATGTCGTTCGATGTCGTTTGCTGGGTGATTTTGGGTGACGCCGTCTGTTCAGTCTGTGACGCTGGGGAAATGGCCCCCCGCTATGAGTTTCGCGAGGATCTGCTGCCCATCAGCTTACTCCTGACGAACGACACGCTGCAAGCGAGCGACGTGGATGGCATCTACGAGCATTACTTGAGCCTGTGCCGGCGGCGCATGCGCTTTGTTGCGATCAGTGACGTCCGCGCGGCGACCCGCCTACCGGATGCCGCTACCTGCCGCCGGTTCGGGGAGGCAGCCGACCGCTTCTCGGCGGAGCTGCATACCTGGTCGCTGGGCAGCGCCATCGTGATCGAATCGGCGCTGATCCGCGGCGCGCTCGCCGCAATCGAGTGGCTCTATCATCCCCGTCATCCCACCACGTATTTTTACGATCTGCAGGGCGCCGTGGACTGGGCCATCCACAAGCTCGAGGACAGCGGCACGCTCATCACGCCGGCGATTCGCGACTTCGAGCGCTTGCAGGCCAGCTGCTGACCCGCCCTTGCTGGCCTCTGATGCTGCTGCCTCTGATGCTGCTGCCTCTGATGCTGCTGCCTCTGATGCTGCTGCCTCTGATGCTGCTG
>JAICQL010000383.1 GCA_025937895.1 Polyangiaceae bacterium
CCCAGCGCCTGAGCCTCCAAGACCACGTTTGGCAAACCATCGTGAAAGGTCGTGTCTGCCAGCAGGCAAAACACATCGCTCGCCTCAAATGCCCGACGAAGAGCCGCCGGCTCGACCCAGCCCGTGATCTCGACCCGATCGGCAATGCCGAGCTCTGCGGCTTGCGCTTGTAGCGCCTCTCGCTGACTGCCATCCCCCACGATGGTAAGCTCAGCCGCTACGCCCTCTTGCCCCAGTCTCGCCAGCACGTGCAGCAGGCGAGAGAAGCCCTTGGTCGGCGCTAGCCTGCCTGCAGAGACCAGGCGCAGGCGCGGTGCCTCCGGTGGCGGCTCCAGCAGCGGAAACTCCGTCAGATTCACGCCGTGATACACCAGATGGCACTTCGACTCGCTGTTGGGCGACAACTGCTGCAGCAGGTACCTGCGTGCCGCATCGTTACAGAAGGCCGCGAAGTCGATGTGCTCGAACACGGCGGGAAAGTGGCCATTGTCGTGCGCGACCTCGTGAGCATGCACGCTGATGCTGGACGGGATGCCGGTCATCAGATGCACGAGCGCGGCCAATTGATGCCCATAGGGCCAGTGAGAGTGAATGCGCCCGTAGCCCCCTCGACGCACGCGCGAAGCAATGGCGAGCGCGCGCGCCAGCCGCAGCCAGGGCTTGGATTTGTGGGTGGCCTGCTGCTGCAACAACGCGTTGAAATCACGGACGCGCTGGGGCACACGGCTCATGAGCGCTCCCGCCGCTGCGAGCGGCGAGATATAGTCGATCCGTAAGCCACGAGTCGCCTCCAGGGCGTTACCCGCCTGCGCCGCTGTCGGCCGTGAGACGGCAAATACGTCCACATCGAGCCCGCGCTCGCGCAAGCCCATGACTTCTCGATAAACGAAGGTCTCCGAGCGCAGAGGGAAGCAACCGATGACGTAGGCCACTCGGCTCATGCCTGCACCACGGGTGCGCGGCAACCACCCGCCTGCGGCCGGGCAGCACCCTGGGACGGCTTTCTAGCGATGAGCATGTAATTGGCCACGCCCATGTTGCCTCGCGTGTAGTCCCGCGCATACCTGACCTGATCCGCGACCATACCCACCAGATTCAGAGGAGCGGACACCGAGAAACCACAGATCCAGGAGAGCGGCCGGGTGAGCCGCCTGCGCTGCAAGACGTGCCGCAGCAACCCCACGTACCAGTTGGTCAGCAAGAAGACGGTCGCGATGCTGCCGCATTGCGCGCTGACCTCTTCCACCTCCAGCCCTGCCTGCTGTGCCAGCGAGCTCAACCCTTCATGGGTGAAGCGATAGAAATCCGTGGGCGAAGGATGATGCGGGAAGAGAAAGGGTGCGGTGAACAGAGCCACGCCCCCCGGTCGCAAGACGCGACTGCACTCGCCCACCACCGCCCATGGCCGGGCCACGTGCTCCAGCACCTGGGAGCAGAAGACCAGATCGAACTCACCATCAGCGAAGGCCAGATGATCCGCGGGGCAGCGCACCACGCTTGGATCCGCGGGATACTCATCGCACCCGACGTATTCGGAGCAACGTCCGTTGAAGAGGGCCGCATACGGCTTCGCTCCGCAGCCCACGTCGAGCACGCGGCCGGACCAGCCCTGCGGAAAGCGCTCCGCGATCTCTTCCCGCAGCGCACGAAGCATCGAGCGGTTGAGCAGGAAGGTGGTATCCGTCAGGGCCGGCTGCGTCTTGCGACTGCGAGCCACACCCCTCTGCCCCATTCCGGGCTTACGCTTGCGAAGCTCCGTGCTGATTCCGGCAGTGGAATTATTCATACAGGCGGCTCGGGGGGCTTGCGGATTGACCAGCGCAACGCTGAGCGCCTGCCGTCTTCAGCTGGCGTCGTTGGCGGCCTTGTCCTTGACGTCCGTCGAATGGTGATAACGACGGTAGTAGGAATAAGAATACTCGTGCGAGCTTGGTTCCACGGAATTCAGGATCGCTCCCGCCACCCGCGCGCGCACGTCCTGCAGCGCCTTGTTGGCACGACGCACCAACTCTTTCGCGGAGGACGTCGCCCGGATGACCAGGATACTGGTATCCACGCGGGTCGAGAGGATCACGGCATCGGTAACTGGACCGATGGGCGGACTGTCGATGACGACTTGATCGTACGACGCCAGCACGTCATTGAGCAGACTCTCGAACGCCTTGCTCTGCAGGTTCTCCGAGGGGTTTGGGCTCGAGGGCCCCGATAGCAAGACACTCAGCCCCGGCACTTTCGTCTCGTGCACGGCCGCCTTCAAGGTGGAGCGATCCACCAAGGCGCTCGTCACGCCGCGATCATTGATCAGGTCGAAGATGCGGTGCAGGCGCGGCCGCCGCAAATCGCAATCGATCAGCAGCACGCGCTGACCTGCCTGAGCCATCGCGGTCGCAAGCCAGCAGGCCACGGTGGTCTTACCCTCCGAAGGCGATGCGCTGGTGATCAGGAAGCTCCGATAGGGCCGGTCTGGCGACATGAACGCCAGGTTGGTGCGAATGCTGCGCGCAGCTTCCGAGATGGGGCTGGTGCTGTCCTCGTGCACCAGCCACTCCAGGTGCTCCTGCGGCTCGCCGCCTCTGCGGCGGCGGCGCGTGCGGCTGCGTGCCGCGCCATTGCCAGCGGCCTGCCGAGGCAGCACTCCGAGGAAGGTCATTCCCAGCTCGTGCTCGATGTCCATTGGCGTCTTGACGCTCTGATCGAACATCTCCCGCAGGAAGGCGCCACACAACCCCATGCTCAGCCCAGCAAATAGCCCCAGCGCCAGGTTGAGCGGCAGGTTGGGCCCGATCGGCTTCTTTGGAGCGATGGGCGTGTCGATGGTCTGGATGTTGTTGAAGCGCATCATGCGCGTGAGGTCGCTCTCCTTGCTGCGCTCGATAACCAGCGAGTAGAGCTTCTCGGTCTGCTGCTTGCTGCGCTCCAGGCGGCGGTAGTCGACCTCGAGCCGAGCCAGCTCTTGAGCGCGGCGCTGCGCCTGATCGAGCAGCTGGGCCAAACTATCCGCCTCGCGCGCCACCGCTGCGAGCTCGCGCTGCGCCGCCTCCTTGATGTTCTGTAGCTCTCGCTGCAGAGCTTGTCGAGAGGTGGCGACCCTGGCGGCGGCAGAGGCCACCAACGGATGGTTGTCACCCTTACCTGCCCCGATCAGCGCGGCGTGCTCCGCTTCGGCGTTCTTCAGCTCCGCTCGCAGCTCCTCCAACGTGACATTCCGCAGCTGGCTTTGGTCGGGCATCGCGACGTTAGTATTGCTGGGATCGATGTGCGACAGCTCGAACACGCGCGCTTCCACCTGCGTGCGGCGAACCCGCACAGCCGTCAGGGCAGTGGTGAGCTGCTGCATTTCCTGGCGCAGCATGTTCGATTGATCGTCGAGCGAGACCGACAAAACGCGATGGCCCGCTTTGTAGTCCTGCAGAGCATTCTCCGAGCTCTCCAGCTCGCTCTTCAGGTTCTCGACCTGGTTGCGCAACCAATCCGCTGCCGCATTCGTGGAGGCGAGCGCCACGTCGATGTTGCGATCGACAAACACGCCAACCAGGGTGGACAAGATCTGCCTCGCTCGCTCCGGATTCGTGTCCGTGTACGAGACGTTGACGAGGCGGCTGTCTTTGACGGGCGTAACGCTGAGATGCGCGCGCACGATCGCTGCAGCTTGTCCAACCTTGCTGGCCTCCGTGACCTCCTTCAAAGGTCGCTCCGGGAGCTTCTCGCCGGGGCTCAGCCCCAAGAGAAACGACTGGTCGTGCTGCAGCCCGAGCCGCCGCACCGTCTCTTCCGCAACAGTCCGGCTCTGGATGATCTCAAACTGTGTCTTGTAGTATTCGGCGTTAGCCCAGAACGAGCCGGTACCCACATCCACGATGGCCTGCACCTCTTTGCCGAGAGGCTTGGGTGGAGTGGGATCGATCTGCAATACCGCGGTCGAGCGGTAGATGGGGCGCTTGCCTGCCGTGTAAAAGCCCATGGCCACAACGCCTGAGACCGCGAGGGTTACCACCCAGACCCAGCGCTTGCGGATGGTGCGCCATGCATCGAGCAATGCCCGCGAGGCGTCCTGCCGGCGCAGCGGGCTTACCGGGCGTTTTTGTGCGGCGGGGTCTGACATCTGGAACGAGGACTCGATGGACTAAAAAAACGATTGGTTGCGCAGGTCCGGGGATTCAGCG
>JAICQL010000014.1 GCA_025937895.1 Polyangiaceae bacterium
CATGCGCTTCATGACCGGGTTCATGTTTTTCAAGGTGGGTGAAGGGCGCTTTGCTCCAACCTGGCTCACGGGTATGCAGCTGACGTTTCCAATCCTGGATCTACCTAAGGGGGCAACTCAGGACCAACTGGGCGTCGATGCCGCAATAGGCTTCTTCTGGGAGCATGACTTGCAGGACAGTGGGGGCGACCACCTGCTCGTGACCATGGGCTTCGACGTACTGTCACTTTTTGGCTCCAAGTAACCGGCACAACGTGTAGTGCTGCCTGTCCCCGAGTCGCTCTGCACCTGGCGCTCAGCGAGCCCCACGTCTTTGGGCACCGCAGCCGACCTCGCTCTGCACTGCTCTTGCGCCCCGCGCGGCGCAGCACGGCACAGCAGTGCCCTCGGCGACCTCTGTAAGCGAAAAAGCCATTAACGCGGCGTGAACCTGGCCCGCGCCGCGGGCCATCGTGCTCTGCGCTCCGATTGCCAGGCACATCCACTCTTTGAGCCTCATCTCTCGCGTGTCGCCTCACCTGCGTGCCGGCGCCGGCGCAGGCGCTCGATGCCACGGCGGAGCGCTGACTGTTTCGCGTGGCCCCAGGCCGCGCCCGAACGAGCGCTCGGTCTCGGTCTGATCCCTCATTCGCCCGCCGGACGCGCCGTTGTGTCCTGCGCTCGAGGTGCCCCTCCGGCCAGGGGGCACGCCGAGCGCAGGGAGGGAGGCTCGATGATGACGACCGCCACGTTCAACTCCTCGACAACCCAGCAGCACGTCCGCACCGGCGGTGAGGCGAGCGGTGGTGTGCGAGCGCACGCGGAGTGGGAGCAGGGCGCGCCCGGAAGAGTGCTGGCGGGCCGCCTGCGTATCGAGCGCTCGATCGGCATGGGCTCGATGGGGATGGTGTTCGAGGCTCGCCATCTGGAGCTCGATACGCGAGTGGCGGTGAAGGCGATCCTGCCGGAAATGCAGGCGGTGCCTGGCATGCTGGCGCTGTTCGCGCGAGAGGCCAAGGCCGCGGCGGGCATTCGCAGCGAGCACGTTGCGCAGGTCCTGGACGTGGGCACGGACGATGCGCTCGGACCCTACATCGTGATGGAATACCTGGAGGGCCGGGATCTCAGGGTCCTGCTCGACAGTGAGGGGCGTGTGCCCGTCGCTCGCGCGATCGACTACATTCTCCAGGCGTGCGAGGCGCTGGCGGTGGCACACGCCCGCGGCGTAATTCACCGCGACATCAAGCCGGGGAACCTGTTTCTCACTCGGCAAGGGGAGCTGGAGATTATCAAGCTGCTGGACTTTGGCGTGTCGAAGGCGGCGCTAACCGGGCGCCTGTTTGGCGGCGAGCTGTCGGGTGAAGAGGCTGCCGATCTGATGGGGACCCCACTGTACATGTCGCCCGAGCAGGTGGATGCGCCCGAGCGCGTGGACGAGCGCTCGGACATCTGGGCGCTGGGCGCCGTGCTGTACGAGCTGGTGTCGGGGCACAGTGTGTTTCCCGGCAGCGACGACTTGCCGACCTTGCTTCGCGGCATCTGCGACACTGCACCTCCGCCGCTCTCAGCGCACGGCGCGGAGCTCTCGCCCCTGCAGGGCGTCATCGATCAATGCCTGGACAAGAACCCCGCCCGGCGCTTCCAGAACGTCGCCGAGCTGGCGTACGCGCTGTGCCCCCTGGCCGCCGCCCGCTCGCGGCCGCATGCTCACCGCGCTGCAGCCATCCTCGCTTCCAGGGCCACCAGCGTGATGCCACCGCCCGTGGCACCGCCGCACTCCGCCGCGCCCGGAACACCGCGGGTGCCGCAGCGGTCCGGCGGCGGTTCGCGAGTTGCACGAGTGCACCACGCCCGGGCGGTGCCTCCACCGCGCCGCGTGCGGCCACGCCCGCGGCCGGCCGCCAGTGTCAGCCGCTGGGTGCCGCATTGCCTGCTGCTGGCTACCGTTCTGCTGTGGCCAGGCGTGCCGCTGGCCCCTCTCGGCACAGCTCCGCAGCAATCCCCTCGCTCGGACCTGCTCGAGGCCAGCCGCTCAGCGCTCGCAGCACGAGCCGTGCTCGTGGAGAGCTCGCCGAGCGGCGCTCGCGTCAGCAGCGATGGTCAGGAGATCGGTACGACCCCGCTCTCCACGCTCCTGCCCGCGGGAACGGTGCTGCTGTCCCTGAGCAAGCCCGGCTATCTCGAGGCTCGAGAGCTACTGCAGGTGGAGCTGGGCGAGGGACAGGCCACGCCCCTCACCGTGCGCGTCGTCCTGCAGCAGCTGCCGGCAAGGCCAAGCGCGAGTGCTTCGACAGCGAAGGCGCGGCTGCGCGCTGCGCAGGCAACCACGGCGGATGCCCCTCGCGCGGCTGCCTCGCCACCGCACCCCGCGCAGCCAAGCTCCACCGCCAGCCCCGCCGACAGCGAGGCAGCGCCAAAGCCACCGCCCTCGCCCCAACGTCCGCGCTTGCGGCTCGTGGAAGACTCCGCATCCGCGCACGTGGCCCGCAGGCTCTGACATGACGACGACTCGAGCCCTGCCCCGATCGCTGCCGTGGGTCGTCGTCGTGGCCATGATCCACTGCGCCCTCGCCGCTCCCGCGTCTGCAGAGAGCACCACCCCAGAGAGCGCCGCAGAGGGCGCCCCCGAGAGCCCGGAGAGCGACGTGCAGGCAGAAGACCAGGCACAACACCAGGCAGAAGACAGAGCGGCGCTGCTCAACGAGCGAGGCCTGGCCCTGTATGCGGCGCAGGACTATCACCATGCCATCGAGCACTTCATCGGCGCGCTCGCGCTCGAGCAAGACCCCAACCTGCTGTTTAACATCGGCCGCTGCTACGAGCAGCTGGGCCAGCTGGACGCGGCGCTCGAGAAGTACGAGCAATTCGTGGCGGCGCCGGAGAGTGACGCGGAGGGTGTCGCGCGCGCCCGCGCGTCCATCGATGGCATTGCTGCTGCCCGCGAGGAACGCAAGCGTGCCTCGGCCAGGCCCAGAATCCCCCTGGTACATGCACTTCCCGCTGCCCCGGCCGCTGTCGATCCCGGCCCCAGCCAGCCGAGCGGCGTGCCCTGGCTCCTGCTCGGTGGCACCGTCGCCTTCGCGGGTGCCGGCGCCACCATCTACGCGCTCGGAGCGCGCGACCACGCCGAGGTCACCCGCCTTCCGGAGTACGGCAAGGGGGATGTCCGCACCGCCATGACCTGGCGCCGGGCCAACGCCCTCGTGGAGTCCGGCAACACGAAGAAGGTGGCGGGCGGCATCCTGCTCGGGCTGGGCGGCGCGCTCGGCATCACCATGGTCGCGGTGCTCCTGTCTCGGGAGGGTGAGCCCGAGCCGGCCATTGCCGTGGCCCCCGCGGTGCTCGGCGATGGCGGCGGCGTGCTCTTGGCAGGCAGGTTTCGATGATGCGCCCGAGCAAGAGCGGGCTCGCGCTGGGCGGTCTGCTGTGGCTGGGCTGCTCCGCGCCCGATCTCGGGCATACGCTCTTCTCCTGCGCAACGGACGCCGACTGTGGACCGGGACAGATGTGCCTCGAGTACCAGGACGGCCTGGCGTGCCAGCGGCCGCCCCTTACGCCCGACCCCCGGTGCCCCGGCGGCAACTGCAGCATGGGCGAGCCGGCAAGCGGCGGCGCGTCTCTCGAGGCCGCGATGCCCGAGACCGGTACTCCCGCAGAGGGCGGGTGCCGCGAGGGCAACTGCAATCCAGCGCTCCCACTGTCCTCCGCACAGCACGAGCCAGCAGAGCCCGGACGGCCCGGCGCCGCGCTCACGGACGCAGGCGCGAGCGCCGTCGCTGACCCCCTGGACGCCTCACCCGATGCCACTGGCACGACCCCAGCCAGTGACGGCCCTCTCGAGCCAGATGCTGCCCCGCCAGCCGCGGAGGAAGGCCCTCCGATCCGGCATGATTTCGAGGAGAGCCGAGAGGGCTGGCAATCTGTGCCGGATCAACTCCCCGAGGACACCCTGGACGGCACCGAACAGACCACGGAGCTCGCCCACCATGGCGCCGGTGCGCTACGCATGGTGTTTGACGGCGAGTACAGCCCGGTTGCCGGCATCACCCCCGAAAACTCGTTCTACGGCGCATACCTGGACGGCGCCCCCCCCCCGGGGTCGAGGTCAGCCTCTGGATGCTGTCCACCGCACCCGGTGTCAGCGTCGAAGTCTACTCGCAGCCGGACCCACCGGGAGCCGACACCATCCTGGCCACGGTGCCCCTGCTGCAGGACGAGTGGCGAGAGATCCGCGTCATCATGCCCCTGCTCGAAGCGCGACTGTTTGGAGTGCTGGTGCGCTCCGAGCTCGAACTCGATGGCTTCGTCTATCTGGACGAGATTCGCTGGTGAGCGGCGGAGCCCGCCGCCTTGCAGGAGAGACGGGTGAAGCCCCTCCGCGGCTGCCACTCACGCCGCGCCGAGGCAGGGCTCAGGTGTTGATGACCCGAAAGACGCGCCAGGGAGCATGCGCCACCTCTCTGCGCAATAGCCAGCAGTTCACGCCGACCGTGTCGGGCTGGAGCGTGTACTTGCCAATGGTGTAAAAGCTGTTCTCATCGCCGAGCGGCACATACTCCCACTCCTCGTAGTGCATGACGAGCAGGTTCTTCTCGGTGCCGCTCGCGCCGCGATACGCGCCGACGATGCCGTCGTAGTACGCTTGCCGCCCGTAGATCAGACCCGTCCCCGACTTTGACTCGGGCGCATTCGCGATGCCGACGTCCTCTGTCGCCAGCTCCTTCATCTTCTCGAACTGGGCCGAAGCGTACAGCTCATTCCAGTGCTGGGCGAACTGCTTCACCCGCGCGATGTCGCCGTCACGGTCTCTCCGGGTCGTCATCCTCAACCTCCGCTCGGGTCCTGATATTCAAAGCTCGGCCCGATGTTGATCTGGCCGTAGTTTGAGACGGCGGACATCATGCCCTTGGCCTGCTCCTTCATGGACATCATCAGGGCCAGCGCCCGCTGGAAGGTCGCCGCCGTGTTCTGCCCGTTGAAGAGCTCGTGCAGCACGCGCAGCAGGCTGGTGTACGCGGCGTTGAAGTTGCGGTTCGCCGCTGCCGCGATGCCGCCCGCCGGGTAGGCGCTGCTCTTGGGGTTGTCAGGTACCGGGTACACGCCCTGCGGATTGAACGGGATCGGGGGGCCTTGATAGGCCCAGTTGCCCTCGAGTCGGATGAGCTCGCGACCTTCGTGGATCTCCTTGAAGCGGTAGTAGTGCGCCAGCTCGGCGCCGTCGCCATCGCCAGGTGAGGTCCGGGTGCCCTCGCCCTGGTCCACGATGGTCGTGATGGCCGCCTGCGCTGAGCGCAGATCCGTCACCACCACCGCGCCGCGCATCAATTCGGCGCTGACCTGCCTCTTGCCGCTGGCATCAAAGGCGGAGCTGGGCAACTTGGCCAACGCAGCGCTGATGGCGTCGTAGAACTCGCCGATGGTGCGGCCGACGGAGGGATCGGGAGCTGGCAGCCTGTCGGCGGGATGCTCAGGCTCCTCAATCGTCATGAAGACCTCTAGCTGCTGCATCGAGAACGCACGCAGGTGCACCACCAGCCCCGCCTCCACCGCGCCGGGAAGCCGACCCGGATAGCGTGGGATGAAGCCTGGCCGATCGATGGCGGGCTGTCCGCCGATGGCGTTCAAGATGTTGGACGAGAGGCACATGTGCAGCATTTCCTGCCGCACCACGGAGAAGAGGAGCTGGCTGATCTTTGCATTCAGCCCCTCGTCGAGTGAATAGAGTGCATACAGGTAGGGAGGGATCGTGGCGTGCTCGAGCTCGATGGCATGCTGCAGGCTGCGCTGCACCGCAGCCACGCTGGGAGACGGGCGCTCGAGCTCATCAAAGAGGGCTGGCTGTAGTCTGATCACGGGTAGTCCTCACTGGGATCGAGGTGACTGGGGACGGCGTTGGCCCAGGCGCCTGGCGAGAGCCGCCGTCTTGCCGCCGCGCGACAGATCAGGCTTACCCTTGCCGCTGGCGGCAGGGGCAGCAACTGCCGGCGGTGCTGGACTGGCAGCAGCACCAGCCCCCTGGGGATCGGCGATCCAGGCCAGGATGGCCTTGCGCTTGGCGGGCGACAGATCGCGGGTCACCGGCATGTAGTTGGGGTCTGCCTCTGGCAGGCTGAAGACTCGCGTGAGGAAGCGCGCATTTTCCAGGACCGCTGCGCGGTCTGCCAGATTGAAGAAGCGATTCATCACCGGATACAGATTGGCGTACTGCTGGAGGATCGGCTGGATATCGCTCCACAGCACCCGGGGCGACGACGGTTGAAAGCCATCCCAGAGCAGCACGCTGATGAAGTTCCAGGCGTTGTTTGGGTTGTCGAAGTAGCTGCCGTCGTTGATGAAGGGCCGCACTCCGTAGACCTGGCCATCGATGAAGTCCCGCGGGCTCTGTGGATCCGAGCCCTCGATGGCCAGTGTGGCCCGCCCCCGCTCGTCCGTGGTCAGCGTGGCGGGGAAGCTCAAGGCGCTGGCCGGCACTCCCACCTGTAGCGGCTGGTTCTCGCCGTTCACTCCGCCCGGCTGCAGCTGGTTGTTGTCAAAGACAATGCCGATCGAGGCGCCCGCCAGAGGCTGACCGAACTGCGTGGCGTACAGCGGGACCTGCACCACCTGACCCGGGCTGACCCGGAACACGAACTCGTCGGCCCGCACGAACGAGCCCGTCGAGCACTCGCTGATGAAGCTGTTCGGCCCCGAGGCACTGAGCGAGCTCTGCTGTACGGCCGCCAGCGTGCCCACGGGCAGCGCGATGCTGACGATGCCCGCCGTCGTCTCATACCAATCCGGGCTGAGGACATAGCCATACGGATCGAGCGTGCTGAGCAGCGTGCCCAGGCAGACAGGCGGACTGCCGGGGTTGATCTGACAGCTGAGGATCAGATCGCCGATATCATTGGGCGCACCGCCCGGGGTTGCCGTGGTCATGGCGTTGCCCAGGTCCATCAAGAACTGGCCCGATGCAGCGTCCACAACGCCCACACAGTGATTGAGCGCGGCGGGATAGTTGGGTGCGCTGGGGGATGCGATGAACTGGCGCCCCGCAACGAAGTGCTTCGGCTCACTGACGGCCGAGGGCCCAATCGTGCCCACGACTCTGCCATACGTGAAGCCCGGGCTCCCAAAGTTCATGTTGTAGCCATCGACGTTGAACTTGATCGACAGCCGCTCCGGAGACGCTGCCTTCAGCGCAACCAGGAAGGGCGACCCCGAGATATCCCCCCACTTCAGCTCGGTGAGCACCGACTGATACATGGCCCCCAGCGCCATGTCCCCGCCACCGCCACCCGTGGCGCGAGGCCACAGATCGATAAACGCCGCCGGCTCGAAGTCTCCCTGGAGCAAGACACTGCCGCGCGCATCCACGATGCGCACCTGCAACCCCCAGATGGTCGAGACCATCTGCTGCATCGAGTCCAGGTCCACCAGCTTGGCAGGGACATTGCGATCCGAGTCCGCGATGCGACAGCTCAGGATTTCGTCAGCAGTGACCGCGCCAGAGGGCATCCAGGCAGCCGTCACCCCGCAATCCACCAGGCGCCAACAGGCGTCCCCTTGCGGGTTCCACCAGCCGTTCTGGCCACCGATCTGCTGATCGGCAGGCGCGAACGTCAGGTTGTTGAAGTGCTGAGGGTCGTTGTTGACCGTCGAGACGTTGGCCTGAAACCTGCCGGCGAAATGCAGTCGAAGTGGACTCAGATAGCTCATTCGTCTCTCCTGAAAAACCTCACGCGGCGCTGCGCGCCGTTGTCGCAGTGCAGACGAGCGCCTCCGGACGACAGCGCCAGCCCTTCTGAGATCCTCATGCCGAGCACCACTCAGCCTGGAGCTCACTCGGAGCACTGACGCACGCTTCTCCCCTCAGCCCTCGCCTGCCCTCACCCCCGGCGCGCGAAGGTAACGAGCAGCGACCTCGCGGGCAAGCTTTCGTCTCTGCTAGCGCGCACGAGCTTCGCGCAAGAGGATGCGGGTGCGCCGGACATTGTCGAGCCGGACGCGGCGGAGGTGACGGCGCCGCTCGAGGTCGCGCCCACGTTCTCCACGCTCGAGCTCCACGGCTTTGTCAGTCGAGGCTTCATCCTCAGCATCGAAAACGAGTACCTGGCAGCGGCCAAGCAAGGCAGCCTGGAGCTCTCGGAAGTGGGCTTCAACCTCACTCAGCGCACCTTCAGCCCGCAGCTGGACTGGTTTCATCTCAACTATCGCCGTACGACTGGCTCGGCCTCCGCCTCGACACTGGCAAGCTGGAACAGCTCCGCGGGGCGCTGCTCCGCGACGTCAGGGTTCATCCCTGCCGTCTGCGGCTCTGGCATGGGCGGCCTGCCGTTTGCGGCCCTGCCGTCGCCCGCTGCGCCGCGCTCGCGGCCTGCGCGAGAAGGTGGCGCGTCGTCAAGCCGGAGCTGCCATTGCTGCGCCCGCTTCTGCCGGCCCGTTGGCGCCGCGCTGCCGGTGCGATAAGGTCTGCGCTATGATGCGTCAGCGCCTCTCGCCTCTCGACGGGCTGTTTGAAACGGCGGCCCGCATCGGGCAGCGCCGCACCGCGTTGTCGCGCAGCGCGGGCGTGCCGCTTGCGGCGACCTTGCTCGCGAATGGGATTGGCAGCTTCGCCAGCGGCGGCCTACAAGCGGCCCTGCAGCTGACCTCGGTGGCATTCCTGGCGCTGACGGCCGCTCACCTGCAGCGCATCCTCGCGCCCTCTGAGCTCCCGGCGGGCGGCGTCTCCGTGCGGCTCTGGTTGCGCTATGTGACGTGGCTACTGACGTTGGTCATCACCCTGGCCATCAGTGTCACTGCGCCGGTGAGCTTCGTGGCAGAGCAGGCCTGGACCGGCGGCGCGCCGAGTGATGCAGGCTTGAATGTCTCGCTCGCCGTGGCCTTCGTCATCGTTGGGCTTGGGCTGTGGCTCAGCGCGCGGCTATGCCTCGTCTTGCCAGCGGTGGCCCTGCAGCGCGGGGATGAGCTGCGACTGGCGTGGCGTCACTCGCGCGGCAACGCCGCTGCGCTGGTCGTACTGCTATTGCTGCCCGAGCGCCTGCAGTGGCTGGCTGCGCGCGCGCTGGGTGAAGGCCCTGCCGGCAGGTTGCTCTCGAGCACGCTCGAGGCCCTGGCGTTGTTGCTCATTGCAGCGCTGCTGTCGGTAGCCTGGTCGCGCCTGGCTGAGCCCGAGTCTGTTCAGGCCTCGCCCTCCTCTCTCCCGGCCACGCTGCCTGCTCGCTGGGCCACCCTGCTGCTGGCGGTGCCCGTTCTGCTCTCCCACAGCTGGTCGCAGGCGCAGAGTTACCGGCAGCTGCTCGAGCAGCGCGGCAGCGCCGCGCTGGCCGCACGCCTGGCAGAGGCGGGTGAGCGCCGATTAGCCGCCAGCCGCGCGCTGCGCGATGGAGATCGCGCGCGCAGCCTGCAGCTCTACCAGGATGCCCTCGAGCTGTATCGGGCCGCGCCTAGCCCGGAGGAAGAGGCGCGGACGCTGATCCACATCGCCGAGCTGGAGCGGTCGCTCGGCAACGAGCCGGCGGCGCACGCCGCGTTCGAGCGCGCCCTCGAGCGTGCCCGCACCGCTGGCGAGACGGGCATCGAGGCGTTGGTGCAGAAGGCGCTGGCTGCGCCGCGCGCGGAGCCGTGACTGCCTCGCAGCCCGAGAGGGTGGCGCCAGGGCCGTGCGCCTGCTCGACGCTGCTTGCCGGCTCGTCGAGCACGACGAGCTCGGGACCACGCCGTCCGCCGTGCCGTGCATCCCGGCGGGCCTGGCCCTCACCTCACACGCGCAATCTCGTCGATGACCCCGCGCGCCGTCAGGCGCTCCACGAAGCCGTCCGCGGTCAGCTCGATCAGCTGGGTCTCGCTGTAGTCCTCGTTCTCGGAGGTCGTGAAGGCGCGACCATCGACCTACATGCCGAGGGCACCGACGGAAGAGAGGGGCCGCTCCTGGTTGATCCTGGCGGGCGCATTGCTCTCCATGTCGATCAGGGCCCACTGCCAGGCGGGCGCGGTGTCGAGGGTCTGGTAGTCCGCCGGCGCGGGCAACTCCACCGCGCTCTCGTCGAACACGCGGAACCACATGCGTGAGTCATCGCCCTGCAGCACGGCGATGGCGGGCGCGCCGCCCGTGCGGCTGCCGGTGTCGAGCTGCCAGTCGGGATCGAACGTGGTCTCACCCCGCCGCAAGCGCAGCGCGCAATCGGGAAAGCCGTTTTCAGGTCCATACCCGACGCGAGCGAGCGTGTTGAAGTTGTCGGAGAACCAGTAGACGTCACCGGCGTCCGTCGTCAGCGAGGCGAGCATGCTGGTGCAGCGATCGTCGCTGGTCATGCTGACCTGATCGGTCTCGGGATCGATGTGCACGAGCAGTGAGCCGCGCGGCACGCGATCCCAGTCGGGATCTGTGTACCACTGGCCAGGAAAATAGATGCCATCCTCGCGCACGACGGGATCACCGAAGCTGGTGAAGAAGCCTTCGCGCTCGGCGCCTGTCAGCGAGATCGTGCCGGTGATCTCCATCGCCGTCGGATCGAAGACGATGGCCTGCAGCTGATCGAGGTCGAGGTAATACGCCTTGTCGGGGCGCACGAACAGCACCGACCCTGCGTACAGGTAGACGACCCCCGCGTTGGCGAACGACAGCTGTTCGCCAGGGACAAGGTTCTCGTTTGCGTCGATCTCGAAGCGCGTGATGACGGGTTCTTCGCCGGAGCCGATCAGGAAGGCACCCACGTCGCGCGCGGCGTAGAGCACACCACCGCCGGCTTGCTCGAGCGCGCGGGAGTAGTCGAGCTCCTCCTCCAGGGAGTGCGTGGGGACCAACACTCCCGTCGCGCTGTCCGCAGTGAAGATGCGCGTCTGCACCAGGTACAGGGGCCGCTCGTCTCCGGGAATGTCAGGCGAGATCCGGGTTGGGTCAGAGTCTCCGCACGCGAGCGCGCAGCAGAAAAAACTCGCGGTGAGGCAGCGGAAAAGCCGACGCAGTGTCACGGCTTGCCTTCTAAATGACGATGCAAGTTGTTTGCAACTAATCACGTGCGGAGCGCCCCTGGCTACGCGCCCGCGCGGCACGGTCCTGGAGTGGTGGCCAGCCTGCTGACTCAGCGCCTACCGGACTCCGGGCATCTACGCCTGCAAGCTCCCCTTGATCAATGCCAGCCCAAAGCCCCACTGCCCCTCGGCAGAGGTCAGGCGGAGCGCGCCGGAGCGCAGGCTCTCGTAGAAGGCTCCGAGATCCGGGGTGGCGTCGAGTGATGCATCCTCTCCGGGGTGACCGGTGCGCTGGGCCAGGCGCAAGAAAGTGGAGCCACAGAGCAAGGACATGAGGCGGCGGTTGTAGCGGAAGCGCGGCGGCAGCACGGAAACGGGTGCTCCGTCGTGCGCCTGCAGCAAGGCACGGCACGTCCGTTCGTCCATGCGGAGAAAGACGGAGATGGAGGCCAGGTCGTAGAACGGATCGTTGGGTCCAGCGCTGTTCCAGTCGAGCAGGAGCACGCGCTGGCCGTCATGGATCAGGTTGGTGGGGTTGACGTCGTTGTGGCTCAGCACGGGCGCGCGGTCGCTGGCGGGCGCTTCGTCTGCCAGCAGCCGCTCGACCGCTGCAGCAACGAAGCCGGGCACGGTGAACCCGCTGAGCCCGGCCCAGCTGGTCGACAACACATCCCGCGGATCTTGCCCGGCCACGCCGGCCGGCAAAGGTAGAGAGTGCACGCGCCGCAACATCGAGCCAAGCTCGTCGAGCGCCGCGGCGTGGCTGCGCGGGTCCCAATATAATTCGGCAAACGAGCGGTCGACGATCAACTCGCTCAGCACTGCGCGCCGCGCCTCGTCCACGTGGACCACGCGTGGGGCCAGTGCAGCGCTCGCCGCCAGCTGCAACAGTGTCACCTTCTGCTGCCAGGAGTCCGTCGGCTCGTCCTCCGCCGCGACCTCGAGCACGAAGCTACCTGCCCCGGCATCCACGCGGTACACGGCGGCACCGGAGAGCCCCGCGCCGATGCGGCTGATGGTGGTGGCGGGTTGTTGCAACTCAGCTGGCAAGCAAGCTTCTAGGCTCATGTCTCCGCCCGGGCTCCAGAATCCCCAAGCGGCAAGCCTAATCCAGCCAAGCTGGCCCGCAAGGGGGGCGGCTTTCGTAAACACTGCTCCTGGCCTCCACCCGCACCACAGCGCTCGCCAACGCCTCCCGTTGGGCGGCAGCAGCGCTCGAGCCCCGATACAAAGCACGCGCCCTCATCATCACAGGTCTCGTCCGCCGCGCAGGTGTCCGCCGCGCCACACGCCGTGAGCTGTGGCTTGCAACAGCCCTGCGGCCATCAGCTCGGGAGTTGATCATCACTCGCTGCGTGTCAGACTCCGCCGGCATCGAGAAGGCACGCAGCGTCAGGCGGCCGCTGGAGACCACGCCGAGCACCTCGTCGAAGTAGTATCCATCTCCCTCCAGGCTGACGGCGTTGCTCGCAGGATAGTCCAGCTCGAACTCGCCCCGGTCATTGCTGGTCTCGGTGTTGAAGACCTGGCCTGTCGGATTCAGAGAGCCATCCAGCATGGAAGCCGTGACGGAGGAGCCCAGCAAGAACGGACCCTTCTGCACGGCACCTTGCACGTGCAGACGGCGCTGGCCGTCGACCAGCATGCCAGCGCTGCCGCCCGTGCCTCGCCGCCCCCGCCGCCGCACGATGCCGCGGCCCTGGTTGCCGTCCCCCGCCTCGCCCGCCGCAACATCGCGAAACCCACCGGCAAGCTTCCGGCGCCATCTTGCCCCGGCGCCCGTGTGGGTGACTTCTTACGTTGCACCCAGAGGCTCGACATCGAATAGTGATGGATGTCCAGTGTGCAACAAGCTCCGCGGGCGCTGCCCGGCCCAGCCCGGATGAAGCAGCGATGAGGTGGCGTCGTGATCCGGAAGCTGCACGGCGTCTGGCGGAGCGGCGGCGGCGTGAGGACGAGGCGCCTCGGCTGGTGGCGGTAGTGCCGAAGCTGGAGACGCTGGGCATCCGGGTGCTGGAGGGCATGCCGAGTATCTCGAACCCGGTGGGTACCCATACGCGAAGGGTGGTGGTGCCCACTGCGCCCGCCCTGTTCGTGCTGCCTTGTGGCGATAGCCAGTGTCGCGACGGCGGGCACGAGCTGACCGAGCAGCTGCTTGCCGGGCTGCAGCAAGAAAAGCTGCAGTTCGAGGGCGAAGATTGCTGCCGGGGGGTCACCGGGGGTTCCGAGTGCCGGCGGGTGCTGCACTACGTCGCGACGGCCAGCTATCGCGCGGTCTAGCGACCGGCGCTCGGGCATCGATTCTCCCACTTTGCGAACGCCGGGAATCGTGCTACACCAGCCGGGCCTGCAATCAGAGCGTGCCCCTCGGTCCTGCCGTGCGAGCTTGAATCTGGAGCCGTGTTCACCCCATTGGGTGGCACGTCGGGAAAAGCATCGCGCCGCGCGTTTTGTCCGAGGGTTTTGAGGCGTATCAAGAATACAGGCACAAATTGAGCAACAAGCTATACGTAGGCAATCTCGCATACAGCACCGGTGACCAGGACTTGCTGGATGCGTTCTCGCCCCACGGCAATGTCCAGTCGGCCAGCGTGGTCATCGACCGTGATAGCGGCCGTTCGCGCGGCTTCGGCTTCGTGGAGTACAACTCCAGCGCGGAAGCGCAGCAGGCAGTGGACGCCATGAACGGCATGATCATGGATGGCCGCGCCTTGACCGTGAACATCGCGCGTCCGCGTGAAGACGGTGGCCGCGGTGGTGGCGGTGGTGGTGGTCGTCCCCAGCGGCGGGACGGCGGCGGCAGCTCCAGGCGCTGGTAAGGCGCTGCGCGCTGGTAAGGCGCTGCGCTGGGCGCGGTAGACGCTGCGCTGGGCGTGGCAAGCAATTACCAGCAATGAGCTAGCCAGCACGAGTTGCTGCAGCAATGGACCGCGCTCTCTCCCGGGAGCGCGGTCTTCGCACGTTTGTGCTGCTGACAACTCGAACGGCCTCTTGCTGGCCCGCACTCGTGCGCGAGCGCGCCGCGGGGGGCACCGGGCCGTTCCGCTAACGCTCACTTCTTGGCACTGGCGCCGGTACGCCCTACCTCGGTGCCCGTGGTCTTCTTCGCCTTCTCCTTCGCCTTGGCCGCGTCCTTCTGCTTCTGGTCGCGCTGCTTGGACTTCGGTGATCGGTCACCCATCTCTTGCCTCCTGA
Organism: Polyangiaceae bacterium; assembly: GCA_025937895.1. GTDB lineage: Bacteria > Myxococcota_A > Polyangia > Polyangiales > Polyangiaceae > SZUA-265. Next base: position 14,131 of record JAICQL010000014.1, read on the forward strand.
GGTTGCTCGCCTTGACGAGGAGTGAATCGTGCCCCCGGGCGGGCGTGCTCGACGGAGCCGCGCGCCGGGCTTGAGAGGACCTCCCGCCGCTCACTCGGCTCGAGCTGCGATGCGCGCGCAGATTGCCCGCAAGGCGCGCTGCAGTGCGCGCCGATCCAGCTCGCAGCGCCGCAGCGCCACGTTCCGCAGAGTGTCCAGCTTGGCGTGGCGCCGCCCCGAGCGCGCGCGGCGGCTGTCTTTGTGTACCGTCGCGGTGGATGGCCGATCGAGCACCGCCCCGAAAGACCACCAGGCCTCTTTACCCCGTCGCAAATACAGCTGTGACAGGCGTTCGCCCGAGGTACCGAGCGCTCCGAGACATTCCCACTCCTCCAACGGGGAGCTGGCCAGCTGCCTGCCGAAGCGGAGCCAGACCCGCTCCTCGAGCTCACCACTCTCGGGCGCGCGCCAGCGATCCAGCGTACCCTCCAGCTCAACTCGTGTGGCACACGCAATCGCGTAGCCGCGCGCGAGGAGATCACCGTGCGCGAGGTAGTGGCCGTCGAGCGCATCGCTGTTGCCGTCGAGCTCGACGCTGCTCTCCGGTTGCGCCGCAGCAAGGCTCGCCTGCGCCGCGCCCAGGCTGAGCCCCTCACGCCCCGCCATCATCACCACCTGCAGCTTGAGACGTGCCTCTGCCTGCTGCTTGCGCAGCACGGACGCTAGCTCTTCCGCCCTGCCAGCTCGGCTGGGCGCCGCCGACAGCTCGATGATGTAGCGGAGCAGCGCCTCAAAGCCCTCCGGATCGGCGCTGCGGCCCTTGCGCAACGTCTCCTGAGCGCTGGCTACCTGTGTGCGTGCTGCTTTCGTGGCAGCGGATGTCGTGCGAACCATGCGGCGTCCCTCGGACTCGCCGAACTCGATATCCTTCGCATAACGGTGGGCGTGCGGGCCAAACGGGCTCATCCGGAGGAGACCTCCGAACTCAGCGGGCTCGCGAAGGGAGCCACGGGGCCGCGGTGTGCAGCCCCGGTGCAGGCTCTCACGAGTAGCACGCGCCCTCCATCAGGGCAACCCACACGTCTCCGCGCTGAAGATAAATCGCCCCACTGCCAGCAGAGCGTCGTGCAGAGCCACGAATGCTCAATGCGTCTCATCAGTAGCCAACGCGCAGCCAGCGTTCGAAGAGGTGTGCTTGCCGGCGGCGCATCCCTCGCTGAGCGCCGATGCTCGCAGGACTGCGTCAGCGATTTGAGCTCACATCGCGCCGCGTGAGCAGAATGTCCGGCGGCGCTCCGCCGCGCAACGAAGCGCGGCGAAGAGCTCGTGCCACCGGAGCTCGCGCCTCAGCGCAGAAACGCCTCCACCAGTCCGCCATCCACGGGCAGCAAGTGCCCCGTCGTGCAGCGCGCCTGCGGCCCTGCCAGGAACAGGATCGCCCGGGCACAGTCGTCGGGGTGTATCGCCGTCCGAGTCAGCGACCGCCGGGCGTAGTAGTCCGCGAGCAGCGCGCTCAGCTGCTCGTCGCTTGCCGCTGGGTCGAAGGGGATCGGGCCCAGCTCGTGCGCGTTCACCCAGGCGCCGCCGCTGACCACGAACACGAGCCCGCGAAACATGCTCATGGTGCCGAGGGTGACCACGATCGCGGGCAGCTCCAGCCAGGCGATACACAGCCCATTCAGCAGGCCCAGACCGAGACCGGCGGCCAGGGCCACCGCGATCGAGAGCGCCACCGGCAGCTCGGGCTGGGCCCTGGAGAGCAGCGCGCTGAGCATCCCGGAGAGCGCCATGTTGGCCCCGACCGACAGATCGACGCGGCGGATGAGCAAGGCCAGCATCTGGGCCAGCGCCATGATGGTGAGGATGGCGCCGTCGCTCAGCGACGTGTCGACGCTGGCGGCGCTCCAGAACACGGGTGCGCGCCAGCCGACCGCGACGACCAGCGCGACCACGAGCACGCCCAGCGCGGCTTCACGACCTGCGCGCTGCAACACCCGCGCCCCCCTGCGCCGCGCCCAGCGCTGCCGCGGCGATGGCCTCCGCATCAAACTCTGTGCGCGGCATGGTGCGCACCAGCCGGCCCTGGCGCATCACGGCGATGCGGTCGGCCACGCCCATCACCTCGGGCAACTCGGAGCTGACCAGGATGACCGCCACGCCGCGCGCCACGAGCTCTGCCACGAAGGCAAACACTGCGGCCTTGGCGCCCACGTCGACCCCGCGCGTGGGCTCGTCGAGGATGACGACCTTGGGCTCGGTCGCCAGCCACTTGCCAAGCACGACCTTCTGCTGGTTGCCGCCGGAGAGCTGCGCTACGGGCTGCTCGAGCCCGGCGTGTTTGATCGCCAGCCGCTCCGCCAGCCGCTCCGCCAGCTTGGCCTCCGCCTGCTGGTCCAGCAAGGGGCCGCGGGCGAGCCGGCGCAGCGACGGCAGCGCCAGGTTCTCGCGCAGCGAGAGCGCGCCGAAGACCCCATGCCGCGGCCGATCTTCGGGCACGAGCACCAGCCCGCTCTCGATGGACTGACGCGGAGAGCGCCCGAGCGCTTGCCCATCCAGAGTGGCAGCCCCGCTGCTGGATGGGGGTCAGCCCGAACAGCGCCTCCACGAGCTCCGTACGGCCCGCGCCGACGAGCCCGTAGAAGCCGAGCACCTCACCCCGGTGCAAGGTAAACGAGACGCCCTCGAAGTCGCGCCCATTGCCCAGCTCGCGCGCCTCCAGCAACGGCGCGCCGAGCGCGGCGGTGGCCCTGGGGAAGAGCTGGCTGAGGTTGCGGCCCACCATGGCGCGCACCAGCGCTGCCTCATCCATGCCGGCCATCGGCCCCTCGGCGACGTGCCGGCCGTCACGCAACACCACGTAGCGATCCGCGATGGCCTGCACCTCATCCAGCTTGTGCGAGATGTACAGGACGGCCGTGCCTGAGCGGGCGAGTCGGCGCACGATGTCATGCAACTGCTCGACCTCGTGGCGCGAGAGAGCGGCGGTGGGCTCGTCCAGGATGAGCACGCGCGCCTCGAGCGCCAGAGCCCGCGCGATGGCCACCAGGTGCTTCTGCGCCACACTGAGCGCTCCGAGCGGTGCCTGCACGTCGAAGTCCGCCTGCAGCGCGCGCAGGCTGGCCCGCGCGCGCTCGCGCATCCCGCGCCAGTCGAGCCAGCCGCCGCGACGGGTGGCGAGGTGGCCCGCGAACAGGTTCTCCGCCACCGACAGCTCGTCGAACAGCGCCGGATCTTGATAGACGGCTGCGATGCCGTGTTGCAGCGCGTGCTGTGTGCTGGCCAGCGCCACCGGCGCGCCGCGCACCAGCAGGGCGCCCGCATCGGGCCGGCACACGCCAGTCATCAGCTTGACCGCGGTGGACTTGCCGGCGCCATTCTCCCCGAGCAGCGCCAGCACCTGGCCCTCGACCAGCGCCAGGCTCACGCCGGCCAGCGCCAGTACCCCGCCGAAGCGCTTGTGCACCTCCGCCAGCGCCAGCGGCGCGGGCGCAGCCGCGCGCGCGACGGCCCCGCTGCTCGCCGGCAGCTCCCGGAGGGCCTCCTCGGGCACGGCAAGGTCCAGAAGAGCTTGGCAAACTGATCCACATTCGACTTGTCGAGGTTGATGCTGGCATCAAAGAAGTCGAGACCGATGTGCACGCGCTCCAGCAGCGCGCCACGCACCAGCTCGTTGGCGATGGCCTGGGTCTCGTCATCCAGAAGCACCACGTGATCGCTGTCCCAGCGCACCGGGCGGGTCACGTGCAGCAACAGGCCATCGAGGAAAGGCAGCACCGCGGAGAGCTTGTCGCTGATGACCTCGGTCGGATGAAAATGTCCGGCGTCCAGGCACAGCAGGATGCGCCGGCTGAGCGCGTAGCCCAGATACAGCTCGTGCGAGCCGACCGTGTAGGCCTCGGCGCCGATGCCGAACAGCTTGCCCTCCACCGCATCGCGGTGGTGCTCGCGCGGCAGCGGGGTGGCCAGCACCTGATCCAGTGACTCGATCAGCCGCTGGCGCGGGCCAAAGCGATCCAGCGGCTGATCCTTGCTGCCGTCTGGTACCCAGATGTTCATCACCGACGGCGTCCCCAGCGAGCGCCCGAAGTGTGCGCTGATGGCGCGACAGGCCTGACAGTGCTCCACCCAGAAGCGGCGGATCCCGGCGTCTGGATGGCTCAGGGTCATGTTGCTCTCGCTCAGCGGGTGCGAGAAGCAGCTGGGGTTGAAGTCGAGGCCGATGCCCAGCTGCCGCGCCCAGTCGACCCAGCGCTGGAAGTGCTCCGGGCGCAGCTCGTTGCGCGGCACGCGCCGCTCGCTGTCCAGATAGATGGCGTGCAGATTGAAGCGCTTGGGGCCAGGGATCTGCGCCATCGCCAGCTCCGCGTCGGCGCGCAGCTCCTCCGGCGTGCGGGCGCGGCCAGGATAGTTGCCGGTACTCTGGATGCCGCCCGTCAGCACGCCATCCGGGTTCTCGAAGCCGCGCACGTCGTCGCCCTGCCAGGGCTGCGCGCGCCTCGGCCAGCGAAGCGAAGGCGCCGAGGCCGATCAGCTGCACGCAGGCGTTGCCGAGCAGCGAGCTCTCGGCCGGGCCCACCCGCAGCGGGAGCTGGCAGGCGTCCGCGGTCAGCTGGTTGAGCAGCGCACTCTTGCTGCCGCCGCCGCCAACGCGGAGCCGAGTCAGCGGGCGCTGGAGCAGCTGCTCTAGCTCATCTTTGGTCCAGCGATAGCGGGCTGGTTGCCCCGGCCCCGGCCAGCCTGAGGAATCGCCTCAGCGTGCCACGAACCGCGCTGCAGGGGCAGCTCGTACGAGCCTGAACTCTGGCCTCGAGCCTTGACCGGCGGTTTCCAGCTTCGTAGCGTGCGCCCGCACCTGCACAGGCTTTCGGGCCGTCGCCCGAAAAGTCCGGTGCAACGGCAAATCACCATGTGTCCCTGAGCAGCCCCGCGCTGCGAGCTCTCCTCCCAATGACCAATTCCGGCCTGCGCCGTCGCTCGTTCCTCGGTGCCATCGGCGCCACCGCCAGTGCAGCGCTCCTGGGTGCCTGCCGCAAGAGCGACGGTTCATCGTCGGGCTCGCAGCCACCCGGCTCGAAGACGATCAACTGGTGGCACATCTCCAACACCGAGCCTCTGCTCTCGACCTGGGCGGGGCTGGCCAAGGACTTCGAGGCGGCTCACCCCGGGGTGAAGATCAACATCACGCCGCTGGAGAACGAGGCCTTCAAGGCCAAGCTCACCACCGTGACGCAGGCGGGCAATCCACCAGACCTGTTCGCGTCCTGGGGTGGCGGTGCGCTTGCCCAGCAAGTGCAGGCGGGCCTGGTCAAGGAGCTCACGGGTGACCTGCAGGCCTTCCTGACCAGCAACGTGTCACCGAACGGCCTGAAGCTGTACCAGGTCGACGGCAAGCAATACGGCGTGCCCACCGATCTGGGCATGGTCGGTTTCTGGTACAATAAAGAGCTGTTCGAGAAGGCTGGCGTGAAGAGCACGCCCAGGACCTGGGGCGAGCTGCTCGCAGTCGTGAAGCAGCTGAAGGCCGCGGGCATCGTGCCCATCGCACTGGCCGGCGGCGAGAAGTGGCCGGTGCACTTCTACTGGGCGTACCTCGCAATCCGGCAAGGCGGCGTCGCGGCGATGGAGGCCGCTGCCAGAACCGGCGAGTTCGATCGCCCCGAGTTCGTGACCGCTGGGGCAAAGCTGAAGGAGCTGATCGACCTGCAGCCCTTCCAGCCCGGCTATCTCGGCGCCAAGTACATGGCGACCGATGGCCAGGCTGCCATCATGGGCAACGGCCAGGCGGCGATGGAGCTGATGGGTCAGTGGGCGCCGCCCACGCAGGCCGCGTACTCGACTAGCAAGCGCGGCATCGGCGACAAGCTGGGCTACTTCTCGTTTCCGGCGCTGGAGGGCGGCAACGGCTCGCCCACCGAGGCGTTCGGCGGTGGCAACGGCTTCACCGTCGGCAAGAACGCTCCGCCGGAGACGCTGGAGCTGGTGAAGTTCCTGCTCTCGGTCGAGAGCCAGCGCAAGACGGTGGCCGGTGGCTACCTGCCCGTGACCAGGGGCGCAGAAGACGCCATCACGGATGCCAACGCCAAGCTGGTGCATGCAGCGCTGACCGAGGCAAGTGGCTTCCAGCTCTACCTCGACCAGGCGTACCCGCCCGCCATCGGACAACAAGTCAACGACAGCATGGCGGAGCTGCTGGCAGGCACCGCGACGCCGCAGCAAGTGGCTCAGGCGATCGCCAAGGTGGCGAAGAGCCAGTAGCCGGATGACAACCGAGAGCGCCCAGCCACTCGCCGCGCCCGCGCGGCGGCCCACCCAGAGCGAGGCGTTACAGAGCCGGCGGCGCAGCAACAAGCGGCTGACGATCCTGCTGTTCTTGCTCCCGGCGCTGCTGCTCTTTGCCGGCCTGGTGCTGCTGCCGATGGCGCTCGGCGTGTACACCAGCCTGTTCAAGTGGAACGGCTTCGGTGCACCCAGCAACTTCATCGGCCTGGGCAACTTTGCCCGGCTACTCGAGGACCCCGTATTCCTGGGTGACCTGAAGCGCGGGCTGGTGCTGGTGCTGCTCTCGGTGGTGGTGCAGCTACCGGTGGCGCTCGGCCTGGCGTTGCTGCTCAACCAGCGCCTGCGCTTTCGCGGCCTATACCGGCTGATCTTCTTCGCTCCCTACGTGCTGTCGGAGGTGATCACCGGCATCCTGTTCACGATGGTGCTGTCGCCCACGGGCGGCCTGGTCAATCGGCTCTTTGAAGGGCTGGGGCTGCCGGGGCAGACCTGGCTCTCGGATCCCGACAGCGTGTTGCTGGCGCTGTTCTTCGTCACCTCGTGGAAGTACTTCGGCTTCCACATGATCCTGTACCTGGCAGGCCGGCAAGAGATCCCGACAGACCTGACCGAGGCGGCGATGATGGATGGCGCCGGCACGTGGCAGATCTTCCGCAACGTCACCTTGCCGCTGCTGGGGCCAACCATCCGGATCAGCGTGTTCCTCTCCATCATCGGCGCCATCCAGCTGTTCGACATCGTCTGGGTGCTCACCGGCGGCGGGCCCATCCACGCCTCGGAGACGATGGCAGTGACCATGTTCCAGTACGGCTTCCGGCGCTACGAGGTGGGCTACGCCAGCGCCATCAGCGTGGCCATCTTTCTGATCAGCCTGGTGTTTGCGCTCTTCTACCAGCGCTTCGTGCTGCGGCGGGATCTGGAGGGCGCAGTGACGAAGGTGGGTGCGCTACCATGAGCGGGCGCGAGGGCGCGGCCCGCCTCTCGCCGCTGCGCGCGGCGCTGTTGCACGCGATCTGCATCGTGGTCGGGCTGGTCATCATCGTGCCCGTCGTGTTCGGCGTGCTGGGCGGCTTCAAGGACAATGGCCAGCTGGTGACCAACCCGTTCGGGTTGCCGGCGCCGTGGGTCAGCGAAAACTATCTCGAGATCCTCTCGTCACTGGCCTTCTGGCAGCCGCTCGGCAACAGCGTGCTGATCGCGCTGCTGACGACCGTGCTGGTGGTGCTCGCGTCGGCCATGGCCGCCTTCATCTTTGCGCGTTATGCCTTCCGCGGTCGTGAGCTGCTGTTCACGCTGTTCACCTTGGGCCTGATGTTCCCGTTCGCGGTTGCCATCTTGCCGCTGTACCTGCTGCTGCGCGAGCTGGGGCTGCTGGACAGCCCGTTCGGCGTGATCCTGCCGCAGGTGGCCTTTGGCCTGCCGGTGACCATCACCATCCTGCGCGGCTTCTTCCGCTCGATACCGGCGGACGTGGAGGAGGCCGCGCTGCTCGACGGCTGCACTCCCTTCGGCTTTTTCTGGCGCATCTTGCTGCCCATGGCCCGGCCCGCGCTGGCCACCGTCTCGGTGCTGGCCGTCGTGGCCAGCTGGAACAGCTTCATGCTACCGCTGGTGATCTTCAGCGACCCCGCCTACTGGACGCTGCCGCTCGGAGTGACGCAGTTTCGCGGGCAGTATGCGGCCGACACCGCGCGCACGCTGGCGTACGTGGTGCTGGCGATGGTGCCCGCGCTGGCGCTGTACGCGGTGGCACAGCGCCAGCTGATCAGCGGGCTCACCTCGGGCGCCAGCAAGGGCTGAGCGACTCGCGCCCCTTTGGGCGCCGCCCCGCGGAGGCCCTCAGCCTGGCAAGGCGGAGCGATGGAAGTGCGTGATGAGCCAGCTGCCGCCCCGCTTGCTCAGCACGAAGCTCACCCTCCCCTGCACCTGGTAGACATTGCCGTCCTTCGTGCCGCTGACCTGATCGATGCCGGTGACCACCACGACATCCTCCGAGACCACCTGCAGCGAGTGCTCCAATAGCTTTGCCCCGCGCGGCTTGTCCCGGTTCAGGCCGGTCGCGAAATAGCTGCGAACACCGTCCGGAGTGGTCACCAGCGCCTTGCTGCCCGTGCCAAAGAACAGCGCGTCGGGCGCGTACAAACCGACGATGGCGTCCACGTTCGACTGCTCGAACGCCGACGCCCAGCGCTGGACGGTGGCCATGGCCTCGGCTGCCGGATCCTCCGGCGCGGCGCGGCAGGCACAGAGCAGCAGCGCGCCGGCGAGCCAGGAACGCAGCTCCAGAACTTTGGGATGTTTCATGCTCATGCTCGGGCGCATCCTGCCCGAGCCGCTGCAGCCGTACGAGCCCCGTTCGCCCATTTTCGCGACCACGCTCCCGGCGCTCTGCGGCCCGCCCCCGGCGAGTTCCCGCCGCGCCCGATAACCGTGCATTTCAGGGCATTTCGCCGCCGGTGGGGCGAAATGCGGACGTAACCTAGATTGAACCCTGGCGCGAGTTCAGAGTCGACAGGGCTGGCCGTTGACTCGGGCGTGGGGGGGGACGGCGGGAAAATCCTGCTCGTCGACGATGAGCCCATGATCCGGGTGCTCGTCGCGCGACAGCTGAGTCGGTTGGGCTTCACACCCGTGGTGGCTGCGACCGCCGAAGAGGCGCTGGCGCTCTCCCAGAGCGAGAAATTTCGGGTCGTGATCACGGATCTGCAGATGGCGGGGATGGGCGGCATCGCCCTGCTCCAGCACCTGAGCCCGCTGCAGCCACAGGCTCGCTTCCTGGTGCTGACCGGGCAAGGCTACGTGCCGGAGGAGATGCTCCCACGCGGTCATCGCATCCGTGTCTTTCAGAAGCCCTGGGACGAGGGCGAGCTGGCCGCGGCCGTGCGTGGCACCGACTGCGGCGCCAGCTCCACCCTGCCCCCGCCCAAGGCGGCCCCGCGCCCCAAGACGCACGTGCTGCTGATCGAGGGCGACTCCGCCGAGGCGTTCGCCTTCAGCGCGGAGCTGGACGCGCGGCACCCCGGTGAGTTCGTGACCACCGTCGCTGCCGAGCTGGTGACGGCCTCACACCTGATCGAGCGCCAGGCGCCCGACGTGATCGCCTTTGCCGTGGAGCAGCCCGACGCCGCCGGGCTGCAAGCGATCGCGCGCCTGCAGAGCGAAGCCCCTCAGGTCGGCGTGGTGGTGCTGACTCGCTTCGATGACGCCGAGTTCGCGCTCCAGGCGCTGCAGGCGGGCGCGCAGGACTGCGTCATCAACCGCCACGAGACGACCGACATCGGACGTGCGCTCCGCCACGCGCAGGAGCGCAAGCGCGCCGAGCGGCGGCTGGCCAGCATCGCCTTTCACGATCCGCTCACCGGGCTCGCCAATCGCTCGCTCTTTCGCCAGCACCTGGCCCGCGCCTCCGCCTATGCCCGGCGCTCGCACAGCACCTTCGGCGTGCTGGTGCTGGATCTCGACCGCTTCAAGTTCATCAATGACTCGCTGGGCCACGACGCCGGTGACAGCTACTTGCAGGAGATCGCTCATCGCCTGCAGGTGGCCGTGCGCGAGACGGACACGGTGGCTCGGCTGGGCGGCGACGAGTTCGCGGTGCTCGCCACACCGCTGGCCCGCGCCGAGGACATCGAGCCGCTCGCGGATCGCATTCTGGGCGAGCTGCGGCGCCCCGTCGATCTGGCTGGCACCCGCATCCACCCCACGGCCAGCATCGGCGCCGCCATCTTCCCCGACTCGGGCAAGGACAGCGACGCGCTCTTGTCGGCCGCCGACGCGGCCATGTACGTGGTCAAGGAGAGCGGCCGCAACGGCCTGCACGTGCACGGGGTGGAGTTGGAGCGGCGGGTTGCGCACCGCCTGGAGCTGGAGGAGCAGGTCCGCCGCGCCGTGGAGCAGAGGGAGTTCCAGCTCAGCTATCAGCCGCAAATCTCCCTGCACGAGGAGTTCCTGGCGGCCGAGGCGCTGCTGCGCTGGGTGCCCGCGGGTGAGCCCGCGGTCGAGGCGCGCGAGTTTCTGCGCATCATCGAGGACACGGGCCTGATCAGCGAGCTCGGGCCCTGGATCATCGAGACCGCCTGCAACCAGCTCAGCAGCTGGCGCAGCGCCGGGCACTGGGTGGACCGCATGGCCATCAACATATCGCCGCGGCAGGTGATCAGCCGTGACTTCGTCAGCCGCCTGCAGCGCATCACCCACCAGGCCGGGCTCGACTGCGCGGACATCGAGCTGGAGCTCACCGAGAGCACACTGCTGCACGATCCCGCTCAGATCGGCACCGTGCTCAGCGAGCTCTCCAGCCTCGGCTATCGCCTGGCGCTGGACAACTTCGGCACGGGCTACGGTTCGCTGGCGCACCTGAAGACCCTGCCGATCAGCACCTTGAAGCTCGACCGCGGCCTCGTTCAGCCGGCGGCAAGCGACGCTCGCTGCCGCGACCTGGTGGGCGGTATCATCCAGCTGGCGAACCGCCTCTCGCTGTCCGTGGTGGCGGAGGGTGTCGAGGATCAGGAGCAGCTCGAGTTGCTGCGCGCGGACGGCTGCGCTCAGTTCCAGGGCTATCTCTTCGGCGCTGCGCTCTCGCCCGAGCAGTTTGCGCGCTGCACGCGGCGCGCTCCCTGGAGCAGCGCTCCCACGGCCAGGCCCGTCTCGCGCCCGGTGCCGCGAGCGCACGCTGCCGTGCGCCACAAGCACCACGCGCGCGAGCGCTGAGCCCCTGGCTCAACGCCCACCGCCGATTGGCACATTGGCGGGCTGCAGCGGGCACACATCGGCCCGCAATGGGGCCTGTTGCGCGCTCTCGTGAGGGCGCTCATGTAGACAGGGTGGCGCGGCTCAGCGCGTCAGCGAGCTCCCGAGACAATTCACCGTGAAACGCGGCGCGCTGCCGGAGCGCGCTGCCACGCGTGCGCTATGCTTGAAGAACGAGCTCGTGGTGGGGTTCTACCGGCTCTGGCTCGAGAGCCTTGAAAGGAGTCTACATGTCGTCTTCGGAAGCGCTGTCGCGGACTGGATCATCATGGCAGGCAGTGCTGCTGCCAGGAGCGCTGCTGGCGCTCAGCGCATGTTCGGGGGAGGCAACCGGCGGCCCAGAGCTGCTGGAGTCCAGCAGCTCGGCTCTGGCTGGGCACCAGCTGAGCGCGGAGGTGAACGTGCTCGGGCAAGACGAGGTGTTGCAGCGCAGCGGGCACGCCATGGTCGCGGTGGGCCAGCGGCTGTTCATGGCGCGCGGCGTCGTGGATGACTTCAGCACCCAGACCAACACCTTTCCGGAAGACGTGCTGCGCCTGAACCGGAACAACGGCAACGTTCGCTCGCTGGTCGAGCGCGGCTCGCCCCCGGGTGGGCTCTCCTATTCTTGCATGACGGCCGACTCGGCCCAGGGCGGCACCATCTACTCGTTCGGCGGTGCAAACTACCTGTTCGAGCTGGACCCTGGCTTCTTCGCGTCGCTGGTGGTCAGCGACGACCTGTACCGCTTCGACGTGCCCCAGCGGCGCTGGACGCTGATCGAGCCGACGGGGGCGCGCCCGAGCGCGCGCAGCGGCTGCACCGCGGCGTTTTTTGACGGGGCCGTGTACATGTTCGCGGGCATCAGCCGCTTCTTCGACGTCAGCGACGAGCTCTGGAAGTTTGATCCGGCGCTCGAGAGCTGGACCTTGCTTACCCCCTCCGGCCCGCTACCGCCGCCTCGCTACAAGCCAGCCGTGGCGCTCGACGAGCAGGCGGGCAAGATCTACTACTATGGCGGGCTGGCATTCGGCCCCACCGGCTTCGCACGCATCGACGATTTCTGGGTGTACGACATCGCCAGCAACCAGTTCAGCGAGCTGCCGAGCGGCATCCAGCCGGTGCGCGATCAGGGCAGCATGGGCGTGCTGACCGCACCCAACGGCAAGCGCTACGTGTTGCACGTGGGCGGTGACGTGCCCACCACCGTCAGCTGCACCGGCTTTCCGCAGCTGGCGCAGGCCACCGACGAGGTGTGGGCCTACGACATCGACGCCGAGACCTGGACCCAGCTGGACACGGACGGCACGGCGCCGCGCATCGAATACCACGCCGGCGCGACACTGAACAATCGCTTCTATTTCGCGGGGGGCTGGGCGGAGGAGCCAGACCCGGTGAACACGTGCCGCCAGGTGTGGGACCCCAATTTTTACGAGCTATCGCTGCGCTGGCACTGATATCATTGCGCCCGGTTCAGGCCTCGCGGGGGCTGGCGAGGTAGCCGTTGGGGCGCTCGCTTCGCCTTCGGCCACGAGCCGCGCGAACGAGCATGGGCGGGCAGCAAGACGACGAACAGAACGCGCTTCGTGCCGGGGTGCCCCGGCACGAAGTGGGCGGTGCGAGCGGCTCTTCTTCGCCCGCGGCGAGCGGCTTCTCGCTGCTCGCCGCGAGCCACGCCGTGCTCTCCGTCGCGGCTCGGCACGACGACCTGTTGCGGCGCGACGCCTTCGAGGAGCTGGCGCTGGCACTGGCCCGACACGTGCCGCTGGGCAGGCTGGTCATCACCGTACCCGTCGGCGAGGAGCAGATCCTGTACGCCGCCTCGATCGGGGACTCGGCGAGCCCGCTCCCACCCTTCGGAGCGCGCTTTCCGCTGCCCGATCCGACCAATCGCCGCATCGTGATGGAGGGTGCTGCGCGCGTCTGCAACGACACCCGCAACGGCGACGCGGTGGACCGCCTGGTGGCGCAGTCGGGCTATCTCTCCTACGTGGCGCTGCCCATCCGCGAGCGCGCGAGCCCGGCGGGGCCCGGTGCCATCATCGCCAAGATGGTGGCCTGCTTTCCGCTGCTCGGGCAGGCGAGCCAGATCCCCCTCGAGCTGCTGGAGGAGGTGGCGGGGTTGTTCGGGGCTCGCTTTCAGCGGTCACGCCTGGCCGCGCGCGAGCGGCGCCTGGCGATGATCCTGGAGACCTCGGGCGACGCGATGCTGGCCTGGAATCGCCAGGGCAAGGTGGCCGACTGTAACCTGGCCGCGGCGCTGCTCACGGGTCTCCCTCGCGCAGAGTTGCTGGGCAGCGCCGTGGCAGAGCTGGTGGAGGAGCTGGCAGAGACAGCCGAGGGCGAGCTCGGCCGCGCGCACCGCACGCGCCTGCGTGTGCGCCGATCCGGGCAGCTGAAGTGGCTGCCGGTGTCGGTGAGCGTCACGGCCGTGAAGGACGACCCGGTGGTCGCCATGCACATGCTGCTGCGTGACGTGTCGCACATCGTGGCCGCGGAGCAAGAAGCGGCGGAATACCTGTCTCGCGTGCGCACCCTCGAGCAGGAGCACCGAACCCTGCTCGACAACGCGCCCGTGGTGATCTTTCGGATCGACCCGGCCACTCGCGAGCTGCGCTATCTCAACCGTCACGCCGAGGCTCTGCTCGGCATCACTCCGGAGCAGGCGCGCGCGCAGCCCGACTGCTTGCGAGCCGCTCATCTGGACGCCGCGAGCGCCCAGAGCTTCAACGCCGCCATCCAGCAAGCGCTGCAGGGACTGGCGCCAGCTCCTTATGAAGCGCAGCTGGCGCGCCCCGACGGTACGGAGGTGACCGTGCGAGCCCACATCTATGCCCTGCGCGAGGCGCAGCAGGTGGTGGCGATCGAGGGCATCCTGGCCGACATCAGCGCGGAGCACACGGCGCGCACCCAGCTGGTGCAGACCGATCGGCTCTCCACCCTCGGCCGGCTCGCAGCCGGCGTGGCGCACGAGATCAACAACCCCGCCGCCTTCCTGATGCTGGGTCTGGAGCACGTGGCACAGGTCATCGGCGAGCTCGACGGCGGGCTACCAGCGGAAGAGCGCGCTGCCACCCTGGAGCTCCTCGGGCAGCTCACCGAAGCGCTGCAGCGCATCGCCGACATCGTCCGCGACCTGCGGCTGTTTGCTGGCCCTCTGCGCGGGCGCAATGAGTCTGCCCCACCCCTGACCGACGTCGAGCGTGGCGTGCGCAGCGCGCTCACCCTCACCCGCAACCAGCTGGTGGAACGCGCTCGCCTCGTCCTCGACCTGCAGCCAGTGCCGCGCGCCTGCATCGAGCAGGGCCGCCTGGCGCAGGTGATGGTCAACCTGCTGGTCAACGCGGCGCAAGCCATTCCCGCCGAACGCGGGCGAGAACATCGTATCACCGTCGCCACCCGTAGCCGCTTCGATCAGGTGGAGATCGAGGTCTCGGACACGGGCGTGGGCATTGCCTCGGCCGACCAGCGGCGTATCTGGGCACCCTTCTTCACGACCAAGGATCCGGGGTCCGGCACCGGGCTGGGGCTCTCGATCAGCCGGGATCTGATCGAGCGTGCGGGGGGCACAATCGAGGTGCACAGCCCCGCCTTCGAGGAGCCCGGCATCGGCCCCGTGGGCTCGCGGTTCGTGGTGCGACTGAAGAGCGAACGAGGCGAGCTCTCGGCGCAGTCATCCCCGCCCCTCGAGGCGCGGCCCTCACTCGCAGCGCAGCAGCCGCCACCCGGCGTGCCGAGCGGCTTTCGTTCCCTGGGACGAAGGACCATCCTGATCGTGGAGGACGAGCTGCCGCTGGGCAAGGCCCTGGCTCAGGAGCTCGGCCAGAGCCATGACGTGACCTTGGCCAGCAGCGGCGCCCAGGCGCTGGAGCTTCTCGATCGCGAGCGCTTCGACATCATCCTGTGTGACGTGCGCATGCCCGAGGTGTCGGGCGAGACCGTGTATGCGCGCGCCTGCGCACGCCACCCCGGGCAGCGCAGCGGCTTCATCTTCATGACCGGCCTGGGGCTGAGCAGCGATCTCGCGCGGCTGCACGAGAAGTATCAGTGCCCCATCCTGGAGAAGCCGTTTTCGCTGGAGCGGGTGCGCCAGGCGGTCGCCGAGGTCAGCGCCCAGGTCCGCTCCGACGCCAGTGCCGAGCTGAGCTGAGCTGGCGCGGCGCCGCCCTCAGCCTTGACCCGGCCCTAGCCGCTCGGACACCCTCCGCACCAGCTCCGCCAGGTCGACACCCGCTGCCGCCTTGAGCTGCTCGGAGGCACCCAGCGCCTGCCGGGCCAGCTGCGCCCCGGGCGCCTGCATGCTGGGCAAAACGCTCAGACGCGCCACCTCCAGCGGCCGCTCCGCACCCGTGATCTTGCCCAGCAGAGGCAGCAGCTTCTGCAGCACGAAGACGTCTCGACCGGCGCTGCCCGCCTGCGCGTAGGCCTGCAGCAGGACAGCCAGGCTCTGCGCGTCAGCCCGCCCTCGCTCGCTGATGATCGCCGCCTCGCCGCGCGCGTGCTCCTCTGCCGCGCGCTGCTCCGCCAGGGCGGGCTGCACCACGTCGGCCTCCAGCTGCTGGCGCACCTGCGGGGCGCGCGCCTGCTGCCGCTCGATGTCTGCCTTGACTTGCGCGATCTGCGCCAGCACCTGGCCCTTGGCCTCCTCGATCATGGCAGCGCGCCGGCTGGTGGCGTCGGCGATACGCTTCAACGTCTCCTGCTTGGCAATCTCGAGATCCGCCGTCAGCTTGGCCACCTCCGAGCCGCACCAGTTGCCGATCTGCTGCACGCGCGCATCGGTGCGCGCCAGCGCCTCCGCCGCAGCCTGCCGCTGGTTGAGAGCGGCGCCGCGGATGCGGCCGGTGCTGGAGAGGTAGTTCACCTTGTCCGAGACGTTCTGGATCTTCAAGGTGTCGAGCACCAGGCCCATGCGGGTCATGTCGTGCTCCGCCTCGACCAGCAGCTGCTCGGCGAAGCGCTGCTTGTCCTGGTTGACCTCTTCCGGGGTCAAGCCGGCGAGCACACCGCGCAGGTTGCCCTCCAGCGTCTCCTTGGCGATGTAGTGGATCTCCTCCCGCTTGCGGCCCAGGAAGCGCTCCACCGCGTTGGACAGCAGCGGCTCCTCTCCTGGCAGCTTCACGTTGGCCACCCCCTGGATATCGAGCGGGATACCGCCCTTGGTGAAGGCCTGCTCCACGTTCAGGGTGACGGTGAACATGCTCAGATCCAGGTGCTCCACTCGCTCCAGGAAGGGCATGCGCAGCGAGCGCCCGCCGCGCACGAAGCGGTAGCCCACGCGCCGCTCACCCGTCATCCGGGTCGCGCCGCTGAAGATCAGCACCTCGTTCGGAGTGGCCACGTACAGTAGCCGCTTGATCAGCACGTAGAAGACGCCGGCACAGACCAGCGCCGCAAACAGCGCAAACAGCGCCAGCACGCCCAGATCGCTCATTTCCCACGCTCCCCGACCAGGGCCGCGATGTCCACGCCCAGCACCTGAGCCGTGTTCGCCACTACTCGCGCAACCGCCGCCGGATACATCGCCACGGCTTGCGCGTAGCTGCTGCCGTCACCGCCGTCGACCACGTTGAGCTCTCCCACTCGGGCGCCCGAGACGCGCTCCACCGCCCGTGCCACCAGCTCATCCAGATGCTGCAGGACGAACAGCTCACGCCCCAGGCTGCCCGCCTGCCCCCACTGCTCGGCCACCAGCGCCAGCGCCTGCGCAGCCGCCTTGCCCGTCTCCACCACCGGCGCTGCCGCCGCCCGTGCCCGCGCCTCGGCGGCACGCCGCTCTGCCTCCGCCGGGATCGCCACGTCCACCTCCAGCCGCAAGCGCTCCAGCTCCGCGCGCAGGCGCTGCAGCTCCTGCTCGGCCTCGGAGCGCGCCGTCTCCTGCGCCATGTGCGCCTCGTTCTCCACTGCCTTGGCCTCGCTCTCCAGCTTGGCGAGCTCCGCCCGCAGCTGGTTGCGCCGCGTGAGCACGGTGGCCTCCGCCTGCTTGGTGGCCGTGTCCGCGCGCTGGCGCGCCTGGGCCTCCGCCTCGGCGATGGCCTGCAGCGCGCCGTTCTCCGCGTTCTCCGCGTCGCGGATCATGTTGGCGATCAGGGCTCGCCCCAGGTTCTTCAGGTAGCCCTGGTCGTCCGCCACGCTCTGTACCTTCAGCACGTCCAGCTCCAGGCCGAGCTTGTCGAAGTCGTCCTTGGCGTTGCGCATCAAGGTGCCCGCGAACTTCAGCCGATCTTCATTCACCTCCTCCGGGGTCAGCTCGGCCACCACCTCGCGCAGCACGCCTTCCAGCGTCTGCTGCGCCACCTTGGCGATCTGCGCGGGCGTCTGGCTCAGCAGGCGCTCGATGGCGTTGCGCACCAGCGCCGGATCGCTGATGATCTTCACGTTGGCCACGGCGTGTACGATGAGCGGGATGCCGCCCTTGGAGTAGGCGTTGCGCACCTCCACCATCACCGGGATGAGGCGTGTATCCATGCGGTTCACCTCCTCCAGGATCGGGATGCGCAGGCCGCGCCCGCCGTGCAACACCTTGTATCCCACGCTCGTGCCGTCGGCCAGCACGTGCCGGCGACCGCTGATCACCAGGATCTCGTTGGGGCCGCAGATGCAGAGCAGGTGGCTCAGCACCCAGATGGTGAACCAGGCCAGCACCACTGCCGCCACCGCCACCATCACCAGACCGGGCCCGCTCAGCGCGGCGAGCCCCACCTCCTCTCCCACCGTCGCCAGCTCGTCCATGTCGGGGCAGCTTAGTTCTGGCGCCTATTCTGGCAAGAGCTCGCTGGGCACGGCGCACACGTGCACGTGTTGCCCCTTCAACTCCTGGACCACCACCGCCGTGCCGGCAGCCAGCCGGGCTTCATCGGTCGTCGCAATGCAGTCGATCAGCTGCCCGCGTACCTGCAGTCGCACCTTGCCGGGCCGGTCCTTCTCACACGCCACCAGCACGCGCCCCAGCTTGCCCACCAGCTCCCCTGCTTCTGCGCCCGAGCTCAGCGTTTGTCGCTGTAGAGCGCGCCAGGCCTGCGTCGCAAAGAAGCCGATGACCAGCCCCGTCAGCAGCGCCGCCAGCAGCGTAGCAGCGGGCGACGCCAGCCCCAGCCACGACACCGGAGCGCCCACGACGCCGAAGGCAATGGCCGTGAACATGTAGAAGCGGAGCGAGAGCACGATGGCCGCCCACTCTGGCCCGCCGTGCGCCCCCGCCAGCGCCAGGTCTTTTCCCGAGCCCTCCGCGTCCAGCACGGGGCCGTCCGCGTCCGCTCCAGTGTCAGAGTTGGAGCCAGACAGCACCTGCACGGCGAACAACCCCAGCCCAAACACCAGGGCCGCAAGGTACAAGGTGAGCATGCCCGAGCTTAGCCCGCCGCACGCTTGCGGGCTACGTGCTACACCTCGCCGGCATGTCAGACAGCGTCGCGATCCGCTGCCAGGCGCTCACCAAGCGCTACGGTGCCCAGCTGGCGGTGGCAGGTATCGATCTCGAGATACCGCGCGGCGAGTGTTTCGGATTGCTGGGCCCCAACGGCGCCGGCAAGACCACCACCGTGGAGATGCTGGAGGGCCTCACCGAGCCGGACGGCGGCAGCATCGAGCTCTTTGGGCTGCGCTGGGGCACGGGCCACGATAACGAGCTGAAGCAGCGCTTCGGCGTGCAACTGCAGGACAACCAGCTCGCCGACAAGCTGACGGTGACGGAGGTCTTCCGGCTGTTTCGCTCGTTTTATCGCCAGGGCAAGCCGGTGCAGGAGTTGCTGGCGCTGCTCGACCTGGAGACAGTGAGCGAGCGGCGCTATCACCAGCTCTCTGGAGGTCAGAAGCAGCGCGTGGCCATCGGCTGCGCGCTGGCCGGTGACCCGCAGCTGCTCTTCCTCGATGAGCCGACGACAGGGCTGGATCCAAGGGCGCGCCAGGAGCTATGGCGGGTGGTGCGCGAATTTCGCGCGCGCGGTGGCACGGTACTGCTCACCACCCACTACATGGAGGAGGCGGCCGCGCTGTGTGACCGCGTGGCGATCATGGATCTGGGCAAGCTCATCGCGCTCGGCACGCCGCGCTCGCTGGTGGACAGCCTGGGCCTGGTGCAGTTCGTGGATTTCGAGACGAGCGATGCGGTGGACACCGGCGCCTTGCAGGGGCTCGCCTGCTTGCAGATGGTGGAGCGGCGCGGCGAGCACTACCGGCTGCGCATCGACCGCAGCATCGCCTCGCTGGCGATCGTGCTGGGCGAGCTGGCGCGCCAGCAGGTGACGCCGGTGGGCTTGAGCGCGCAGCAGGCCACCCTGGACGATGTGTTCCTGCAGCTCACCGGGCGGGCGCTGGACGCGCAGCCCGCGACCCGCATCGCTCGTCTCGAGGGAGCGAGCGCATGACGGAGCGAGCGCACCCGCTCTGGGAGCTGACCAAGACCCGGCTGCGCGAGTTTGCGCGCGAGAAGGGCTCCATCTTCTGGGTCTTTGGCTTCCCCGTGTTGATGGCAGTGGCGCTGGGCCTGGCCTTTCGCAGCGCGCCGCCAGACCTGCCGCGGGTGGCGGTGGTGAGCGCGCCTGGCATCGCTGCCGAGAGCGTGCCGGGTCGCAGCAGCCGGGCGCTCCTGGAGAGCAAGCGGCTCCAGGCCAGGAGCATGAGTCGGGAGCAGGCAGAGCGAGAGCTGGCGAGGGCCAAGATTGACCTCCTGGTGGAGTGGAGCGGCGAGCAGGCCATCTATCGCTTCGATCCGATGCAACAGCGCTCCTCGCTGGCGCGCGCGCTGGCCGCCGACGAGCAGGAGCGGGCGCTCGGGCGGGTGGATCTGCTGCAGAGCCAGGAGCTACCCGTGCAGGAGCCCGGGACCCGCTACATCGACTTCGTGCTGCCCGGCCTGATCGGCATGAACCTGATGGGCAGCAGCATGTGGGGCGTGGGCTACAGCCTGGTGGTGGCGCGCAAGCGCCGCCTGCTGCGCCGCTATGCGGTCACGCCCATGCGCCGCTCGCACTTCTTGCTGTCTTATCTGCTGTCGCGCAGCTTCTTCCTGCTGCTGGAGCTGGTCGCGCTCGTGCTGTTTGGCTGGCTGGCATTCGATGTGGTGGTGCGCGGCAACTACGTGCTGCTCGCGCTCATCGCCTTCGCCGGCGCCGGGGCATTTGCCGGCCTGGGCTTGCTGATCGGCGCGCGTGTGGACAACACCGAGGTAGCCAGCGGCTGGATGAACTTCGTGCAGCTGCCAATGTGGATCCTGTCGGGTACGTTCTTCTCCTACGAGCGCTTCCCCGAGTGGCTGCAGCTGCCCGCGCGCCTGTTGCCGCTGACGGCGCTGAACGACGCGCTGCGCGGCGTCTTCAACGACGGCAGCTCGCTCTGGGAGCTGCGCCAGCCCTGCCTGGTGCTGGTCGTGTATTGCGTCGTGACCTTCACGGCTTCGGCGCGGCTGTTTCGCTGGCACTGATGGGAGGTAGCCCGGCGCGGCGGCTCAGCGCCGCGAGCGCCGGCGCGCAGCCGCGCGCGGCCGGCGAGCTCCCTCGAGCAGCTCCTCCAGCGCGACCAGCTCGGCGGCTTCTGCGTCCAGTGCGCTGCGCGGGCCCAGCATGAACTGCAGCAGGCTGATCCTGCCATCGGCCAGCGCTCGCGCCGCATCGCGCCAGCCCTCTACCTGTCGCAGCTCTTGCTTCAACATCTCGCCGATGCACGCCGCCAGCTCCGCCGCGTCGGCAGGCCCGCCGCGCTTCGACCACGGGACGTCCGGCAGCCAGCGCTCGCCATCCCGGAGCCTGGCCTTCAGCAGCCGCAGCTGCTCGCGCAGCTGCTGGTTGGCCGCCTGCAAGCGCGCCGCGCGCGCCTCCAGATCGTGATCGGCATCGCTGGCGCTCTGCGCCAGCCAGGTGCGCTCGATCTCCATCAACTGCGCCAGATCTTCCTCCGCGTACGCGCGGGTCACCTCCTTCATCAAGGCCGTGAGCCGCAGCGCCTCAGCCGGATCGCTCGCCCGGTCCGGGTGCAGCGCCAGGGTGAGCTTGCGATAGAGCGCGCGCAGCAACTCTGCATCCGCGCGCGGCTTGCTCGCAGAAGGATGCCAGCTCTCGCCGGCGGGCTCAGCCTGCCGCGCACCGCTCGCGCCAGCGTCCCAGTCGCCGGCAGGCTCTGCCGGCTCCGCAGCGCCTTGCCCCTCACCCGGCGCCGCTGGCTCGGTCTCGTCCGGGCGTGGCAAGCCGCTCAAGAACTCCTGGCAGAACATTCGCAGCTCCGTGCGGTCTGCCCGCCGCAGCCGGCTCTTCTTGCCGAGCAGCTCGTCTAGCGTACGGTGCAGCTCTCGCAAGCTGCTGGTCACCCGCTCGCGCAGCTCCTCCGTCTGAGCATGCAACAGCGCCTGAGCGTCGCGCACCAGCGACTCGAGCGCGTCACAGCGCCCACGGATGCGCGCGATCTGCTGCAACAGCCGCTCGTGCTCCTGTTCGCGCTGCTCCAATCTACGGCGCGCCGGGGACCTGCGCAGCACCAGACCCGTGCTGGGCTCTGCCCCAGACCGCCGCACTGCGCTGGCTGCACGGGGCTTGGCCGCTGGACGGACTGGCTTCTTCACCGGAGACGGCTCCGGTGAAGGCTCGAGCGGCTGGACTCTGCGGCGTGCCACGACACCAGACCCTAGACGGCCGTGGCTGTCGCTGACGAGCGCTCTGTTCGCAGCTCTGCTTTTTCCCCTGTTCAGCCCGGATGGAGGTGTCCTGGCAGCCAAGCCGGTCCTTTCTGGCTTCGCGCCACGTCGGGCGCGTTTCGCCGCCATCGGCCGGCGGTAGCAGCAGTTTCGCGGATCTGCGACCGCTGCGAGCCCGCCTGGCGCAAGGCCCTCGCGCCAGCACGTTGCGCTTTGAAACAGTGGCTCTCACCCGCCACGTACTGCAAGTCGCGGCGCGGTCGCGCCGTATGCCAATGGCGTAAGGGGGGACAGACATGCGAGCAAAGGCGGCCGCGATCGCCGTCGCGATCCTGGGGTGCGGCGCTCCGAGCACCGCGCCGGAGAGCACTCCGGGAGAGAACGCGGCGCAGGAGTCGAGCGTCGAGATCTTCAGCTGGTGGACCGCCGGCGGAGAGCTGGAAGGCCTGCAGGCACTGTTCGATCACTTCCAGCGCACCAACCAGGACATCCGCATCGAGAATGCGGTGGTGGAAGGCGGCGGCGGAGTCAATGCGCAGAGCGAGCTCGCGACACGCATGGGTAACGCCGATCCGCCGGACTCGTTCCAGGTGCACGCGGGGGAGGAGCTCCACTCGAGCTGGGTGGCAGGCGGCGCCCTCGAGCCGGTGACCTGGTTGTTCGACGAGCAGGGCTGGCGCGAGGTGTTTCCCTCTGGCTTGCTCGACACCCTGTACCGCGATGGCGAGCTCTGGGCGGTGCCGCTCAACATCCATCGCGCCAACGTGCTCTGGTACAATCGCGAGGTCTTCGCAGCGGCCAGCCTGAGCCCCCCGGAGAGCTGGCAAGACGTGCTGGAGGCCGCACCGGCGCTGCAAGAAAGCGGCGTGATCCCGATCGCGCTCGGCAGTGAGTACGCCTGGACCGTGACCCAGTGGTTCGAGACGCTCTTGCTCGCGGAGCTGGGTGTTGCCGGGTACCGCGGGCTCTGGAGTGGCAGCACCGACTGGCGTGGCGCAGGCGTGACGCGCGCGCTCGAGACCTTGCGCGCGTTGCTACCGCTGGTCGATCCCGAGCATGCAGCGCTGGCCTGGGACGAGGCGGCGCAACGTGTCGCCGATGGCCGCGCCGGGATGATGGTCATGGGCGATTGGGCGGCGGGGTACTTCAGCTCGCAGCGGCTAGAGCTGGGACTGGACATCGGCTGGCTACCAGCGCCCGGCACGGCGGGAGCCTTCCAGATGCTGTCCGATACCTTCAGCTTGCCCCGCGGCGCTCCACACCGCGACAACGCCGTGCGCTGGCTGATCGCCTGCGGCTCCGTCGAGGGGCAGGATGCCTTCAATCCGCTCAAGGGCTCCATCCCCGCACGCCTCGACGCCGATCGTACACTGTACGGTGAATATGCGCAGACCGCGCTGCGCGACTTCGCGCAGGACGAGATCGTGCCCAGCCTCACCCACGGCGCCGCGGCAGCGCCCGCCTGGGCGAGCGCCATCGAGGCCGTGCTGACCGAGTTCGAGCGGGAGCTCGACGTCTCGGCCGCGAGCGAAGCGCTGGGCAAGGCCTGCAGCAACGCGGGCCGCTGCTGACCCGGAGCTCACGAAGCAGCGCTCCCAGCCACGCCAGAAGTTTTCCTGAGAAGCTGCAACCGGCACGCGTGCCTGGCCCGAGCGCATGAAATCTCCGGCGCTGCACGGCGAAACTGGAGTAGGCAGGCGCATGGACGAGCAATTCTTGATCACCGGGGCCGCGCGCGGCCTCGGTCTGGCCATGACCCGACAGCTGCTGGAGAGCGGCGTTCGCATCAGCGCGCTCGTGCGCGCCGAGAGTGATGCCTTGCGTGACCTGCAGGCGCGCCACGAGGGGCGCCTGGACGTTCACGTCGCGGACGTGAGCGACGAGGCATCCATCCGCCAGACCTTCGGCGAGGTCGCCGAGCGCCGAGGCCACCTCGACGCCATCATCAACAATGCAGTGATCTATCTCGATGGCTCGCGCCCGGTCCTGGAAGAGGCTGACCTGTCGATCTGTGCCCGTACCTTCGAGGTGAACTCGGTAGGCCCGCTGCGGGTGGCAAAACACGGGCTGCCCCTGCTGCGCAAGGGCAAGCGCAAGCTGCTCGTCAACGTCTCCTCCGAGGCGGGCTCGATCGGCGATTGCCGGCGTACCACGGAGTTTGCTTACTGCATGTCCAAGTCCGCCCTGAACATGGGCTCCAAGCTCCTGCAGAACTACCTGGCGCCCCAGGGCATCAAGGTGCTGGTGCTGCACCCCGGCTGGTTCAACTCCTCCGGCAAGGGCCCGGCGCCCATCTCCGCCGAGCAGGCCGCGGTGAAGGTGCTGGAGACCATCCTGAAGCCACAGCCGCTCGATGGGCCCATGTACGTGGACCCGAGCGGCAAGCCCCTGCCCTGGTGACTACTGCTTTGCCGCCTGGGCCTGAGCCTCTGCCCAGGCTTGCTTGCCGATGCGGTCGAGCTCGCTGAAGTCCTGATCAGAGAGCTCGACGGCGGCGGCGGCGGTGTTCTCCTCCAGATGCTGCACGCTGCTGGTGCCCGGGATGGGCAGCATCACGCGGCTACGCTTCAGCACCCAGGCCAGCGCCAGCTGACCCGGCGTGGCGCCCAGCCGCTCCGCCATGCTGGAGAGCGCGCTGCCAGGCGCGCTCAGCTGGCCCGCAGCGAGCGGATACCAGGGGATGAAGCCGATGCCCTGCCGCTCGCAGTAGTCGAGCACGGCTTCGCTCTGCCGGTTTGCCAGGTTGTACAGGTTCTGCACGGTGGCCACCTTGAAGTGCTTCTGCGCTGCCTCGATGTCCTCCACCTTGACCTCACTCAGCCCCACGAAGCGGATCAGCCCTTCGCGCTGCATGTCGGCGATCACGGAGAACTGTTCGTCGCGCGGCACCTTTGGATCGATGCGATGCAACTGCCACAGATCGATGCGCTTCAGGCGCAGGCGCGACAGGCTCTTCTCCACGCAGTCGCGCAGATACGTTGGCTCGCCCTTCACCACCCACTGGTCCGGGCCGGGACGGGTCAAGCCGCCCTTGGTGGCGATGGTGAGCCCGGAATACGGCGCGAGCTCCTCGGCGATGAGCCGCTCGCTCACCTCGGGTCCATAGCTGTCGGCGGTGTCGATGAAGTCGATGGCCAGATCACGTAGCCGGCGTAGCACGCGGCGCGCCTCTTCCACGTTTGCCGGCTCACCCCAGATGCCCTTGCCGGTGAGGCGCATGGCACCGAAGCCAAGCCGGTGCACATTGATCTCGCCGCCGATCCTGAACTGCCCGCTGTGTCGTGCGTCGCCGGTGTTGCTCATCAAGGTTGCTTACGTAGTGAGCCTCGTGACGTCAAGCGAGCCCGCGTGAGGCAAATGTCAGCGCCGGTGAGCTGAGCTCGCGCTCTTGCAAAGCTGGATCGACAAAAGCTCTCAGGTCCGGCACAGTGCCGAAATGAAAGCTGCCATCATTCGTGAATTCGGTGACGCCAGCCGCTTCGAGCTCAGCGACATGCCGAAGCCCACGCCCGGTCCGCAACAGGTGCTGGTGCGGGTCATGGCCGCATCGATCAACCCCGTCGACTACAAAATCCGCAAGGCGGGGGCCTGGGCGGGCATCCCGATGCCCGCCATTCTCGGCTATGACGCTGCCGGCGTCGTGGAGGCCGTGGGCTCGCAGGCCACGCGCTGGAAGCCGGGCGACGAGGTATTCTACAGCGCGCGCATCTTTGGCAGGCAGGGCACTTACGCCCAGTATCACGTGGAGGATGAGGAGATCCTCGCGCGCAAGCCCGCTTCGCTCAGCTTCGAGGAAGCCGCGGCCGTGCCGCTGGCGGCCATCACCGCGTACGACTCGGTCATCACCTTTTTCCAGACCAAGCCGGGGGACACCGTGCTGGTCCATGCGGGCGCTGGCGGAGTTGGCCATTTTGGTGTGCAGCTGGCAAAGGCCGCCGGTGCGCGGGTGCTGGCCACGGGTCGCGCGAGCAACGCGGAGCTGATCAAGGGGCTCGGCGCGGATGAGGTCATCGACTATCGCAAGACGCGCTTCGAGGACGAGGTCCAGCGCCTGACGGAGGGGCGTGGCGTGGACGCTGCTTTTGACACGGTGGGCGGAGATACCGTGAGCCGGTCCATCCAGGCCGTGCGCCCCTACGGCAAGCTCGCGACAGTGGTCAACCTCGAGGGCTCGCTGCAGGGCATGCAGGCCAAGAACCTCACGCTCTATTTCGGCTTCATGGAGCGTACCGAGGCCAAGATCCAGGCGATGAAGACCCTGGTCGAGCGCGGCCAGCTGCGGCCGCTGATCGACTCTACATTTCCGCTGGAGCAGATCGCGGACGCGCACCGCAAGATCGAAGGCGGCGGCATGAAGGGCAAGATCGTGATCCGGATCTGAGCTCGGGCGGAGCTGAGGGCGTGGACGGGCCACGCAGCTCTGCTGACTCCAACCTGCTGACTCCAACCTGCTAACTCCAGCCTGCTAACTCCGGCCTGCTCCTCCGACAACTCGGGGGACATCCCGCCGCCCTGGGGGAGGGTACCGACCGCGCGCGAGTGGCGTTCCTGTCGAGGCTGGTGTGGCAAGCGCTGGCAGCGCTGCCACACCAGCAGATAACTGGAGGCCCCTCCGTGGCGATCCGGCGCCGGCACGCTGTCTGCAAGCACGGAGGGCATGGCCAGAATCCCACCCCCCGCCCCAACCTCGCCCGAGAGCTCCGTCTTGACCCGGGCCGCCGTGCTGCTGGTGACCGCTTTTTTCGGGCTGGTCGGCTGTGGCGATGAGGGCACGGGGCTGGGCTACGACTACTACGACCCCGACAGCAACCCGGGCGCCGCTGGCGCGATCTACCGCCCGCTGCGCCCCGCCGTTGGTCCCGGCGCCTCGGGAGCCTCCGGAGTGGAGGCACCAGGTCTCAACACTGGCGGTGCGGGAGGCGCACCCGGCGGAGGCGGCGCGGGTGGCAACCGTGGCCTGGGTTACGCCGGCTCCGTGGGCAGTGAGGTCAACTACGGCTCCTCGGGCTCTGCGGGCGGCTACGGGTTCTGAGCTGGCGCCTCGCCCGCTTCCGCCGCCGCCCGCGCACGTCCTCGCCGGACAGACTCACTGCAGCGCTGGTGTCTCCCAGGCGATGCTCGACGCCAGCTCCGCTGCGATGTTGGGGTGGGCATCGAGCGAGCCGGTGGTCGCCGTCGCATCTTTCTTCAGGAACTTGCGAATGTTTTGCTGCAGGGGCGGCACGAACTCCTGGCGGAAGGCGCAGTGCGTGCCGTCCGTGATGTTCGACAGGTACGTGAGGTTCTCGGCTGCACCCAGCGCCGAGTAGATCTGCGCACCGGCCTGCACGGTGACGTTCTCGGAACGCGGCGCGAGATTGACGATGTGGGGATTGCCCATCACGAACAGACCGCGCGGCGCGACCATGCCGATGACCTCGTGCGTGTCGAGCGGCAAGCGGAACTGTAGCTGCCCCGACTGCTCGTTCTGTGCGGCGAGCGCAGCCATGTCGGTCTGTGGCGCGCCCAGCACCAGGAACTGCAAGTAGACATCGCCCGCCCAGGGCCGGTATTCGTAGGCGTTGCGCAGCACCTCGCCACCCTCGGGCACGATCATGCGGAACGCGGGCACGCCTGCCATGCCGGACTCGAAGGGCAACGTGAGCGCCACCCGCTCGTCGAAGGCACCCGCGATGAACGCGCCCTTGCCCGAGCGCGAGCAGCCATGAACACCGACGGCCCTGGCATCGATCAGCTCCGCGCCGGAGGCCTCCAGCACATCGATCATGCGGCTCACGCCCCACGCCCAGGCCACGAGCATGCCCGTGCCGGCGTGATCGGGGTTCACGGTGTAGAACGCGCCCGTCTTCGGATTGCGCGTGGTCTCGTCGCCGACCGAGGCCAGGTTGAAGTTGATGAACGCCACGCCCTCCTCCAGGATCGTGTTCTGAAAGCTGGAGCCGCCGTAGCCGATGATCGCAGGCACGGGCCCGCTGGCGTTTGCGGGCATGGTGATCGCAGCGGTGAAGCTGGCGCTCTGCCCCTGATTGCTGATGTTGACGGTGAGCTCGGTGGTGGTGACCGTGCCGCTCACGCTCTCGGGCTTGCCCGGCTTCTCGCCGTAGATGAAGGTCTCGGCCAGCTTCAGGATCTCCTGGCGGCGACAGCGCCACTGCGCCTTGCTGGTCAGGCGCTCACCGTTCAGGCCCGTGAACGGATCGGGCAAGGTGCCGAGCTCGGTCAGGTCCGTAGCTGCCGGCAGCGGGCCGAGTTCGCAATCAGCGCCGCTGTTCTCCACGAAGGCGCCCTCTGGCGGCAGCTGCCCCGGGGTGGGCCCTGTCGTTTGCCCCGTGCCGGGCTCGAGCATGGGGTCGGGATTGCCTTCACTCGTGCCGCCGCCGGACACGCCTGGCTCGCCTGAAGTGTCGTCTCCTGGTGCCGTCGAGTCGCCCGGCTGCATGCCTGCAGGCTGCTGGCTGCCGACCGCCTGTGCGGGGCCGCGTGCGTCCTCGTCATCGCCACCACAGCCAGAGGCGAGCGCCAGCGCTCCCAGCGCCGCGAGCGGCGCGCACCTGCGCGCAGCTCGCCGATACAGGGGCCCGAGCGGGCGTGAGCTGGTCTTTCGTGTGGTGTGTTGCATCTGGCGCGTCTCCCTCGAGTAAGAAAATTCTCACGTTTGTTACCAGGAACGTGGAAGCGTTACCAAACGTTGCAAGGGCGCTGCACGCAGCGATCTGCTGGCGCGGTCATCTTTCACGGGCGGGGTCACGCGTTCAGCCGAGCTTCAGCGCTGCAGGCGCGAAACCTGGATTGCGCCGCGCTCGCAGCAGGAGCGGCCGCCCGTGACAGGGCCTGATGGCCGCCGAACGCAAGCAGCAGAGCGCAATGTAGAGTACGCGGAAGCAGGTGTGATCGAAGCAGGTGAGCGCGAGACCAGCACGACTGCATGTGGCTGAACGGTCCTCGGCGAGGCGCGCCTGCCCTCGTCATGGCGTGCGATCACTGAAAAATGCGCTGCGATCAGGCCGATCACAACGGGCAGTGTTGCTCGCTCGATGGTGTGTAGCTCGACCCACGGCAGGGAAAGCGGTACACGGCAGGAGCTTCAATACGAGCACGTCGGTGCGGCGCCGAGCTCGGAGTAAGGAGACCGCCCATGATGATCCGTCAACGGCTCAGCCCTGAGCTTTCGCAGAACCGAGCGCCCTCGGGCGCGCACGTGGCGCTGTGCGTGGCCGTCTTGCTGGGCGCATTCGCCTGCAAGGGTACCATCGACAACAACGAGCAGACCTCCAGCTTGCTCCCCAGCGGCACAGGCACCCCAAACACGAACGCAGTTGGCACTCCGGCCACCACCGCACCCGGGGCGCGCACGCCAGGGCGCACCAGCAGCGGCGACAGCGACAGTGAGCGCCCCGGCGCCAACATCAGCGGCCTGGATGACGAGAGCGCCAGCGATGACCGAAGGAGCGGCGGCTCGCGCCGGCGCGCGTCGGACCGCGATCGGGACGACGACGATCGAGACGATGAAGACGACGAGGAGGTCGACGCCGGCGTGGAAGAGCCGGTGGATGACGCTGGCGTGAACGACGCCGGCATCGCGGATGGCGGAATCGACATCGACGGCGGCGCAGCAGCAGACGCCGCGGTGCCCTAACGCGAGCCCTCGAGCGCACCGTTCCGCGGAGGGCGCCCGCTCTGCTACCTTCGCTTCGCTCGGACCGCGCTGCCCACTGCTCCGCCCGGGCAGCGCGGGTGTGGTTGCACAGGTGCAACTATCCGAGCGAAACGCGCGCCCCGCGCGCTCCACCACCCGGGGGCGCGCTAGACTCTGACCGCAGCGCGCACGCAGGACCCCGAGCGCTGCAGCAACGTGGCGACCTTCGCTGAAGCCACGCTGCGCGCCCAGTGTGAGCTGGCGCTGGTGGCTCCCGCGCGCGAGGGAGCGCCGCTCGGCGGCTCCTGCCTGCTCGCCGGTGACTGCGCTGCACCAGGCGGGGACGACGGCAAGGTCATCTGTTACGGCGGCACGTGTGTGCTGGAGCGGCGCGGGGCAGCTGGTGATGGGCCCTGCTACGCCGGCGGCAGCACCGGGCTCGCCCATGAGATGTACACCTGCCGGGCGGAGGACGAGGTGTACTGTCACCGCAGCAACAACGTCTGCACGCCCATTGCCGCCGATGGCGAGCTTTGCCCGTATGCCAGCGCCTGTGGCGCGGGCGCGATGTGTGTCGGGGGAACGTGCCGCGCGCTGCCCGCCGAGGGTGAGTCCTGCCTGAACGGGGTGCCCGGTGCGGGTGGCTTTTGCCGCAGTGGCACCTGCGATCGGCAGACCCTGATATGCGCGCCGGGCGGCGCCGAAGGCCAGGCCTGCAGCGAGACCCAGAAGTGCGCGAGCGGCGTGTGCCTGCAGGGCACCTGCGCGCGCAGCGACTGGCAGCGCAACCTCAACTGCGTGGGCAGCGAAGCCCGCTGAGAGCGCGCGCTCAGGCCTTGCCCGGCATCGGCAGCTTGCCGTCGTGGGTGGGCATGGGCGCCACCTGAGGGGGGCTGAGCCCCTTGACCAGCTCGGCAATGTTCACGGCCCGACCGCTGCTGAAGCAGCGGTTGGCGGCCGCGCCGATCAAGATCGAGTACAGGCCGCTGCGCTCGTCCGCGGCGCGCTTGTACTTGTCGGGCTCCGCCTGCCCGAACACCTCGCGCAGCATCACCTCGTCACCGCCGCCGTGGCCACCGGTGCCCGTCCACGGCTCGATCTCGCGCGGGGCGCCGCGCAGCGGGATGAGCCGCGTCTTCACGGCGTCCTTCTCTGCGCCGGGGGGCAAGGTGGCGCCTGCGGTGAAGGCCTGCTCCACGATCTGGTGCTCGATGCGCCCCTTGGTACCGTTGAACGCGATCTGGTAGCCCTCCCAGGCGTTGAAGGCATTGAGCGAGTAGCTGAGCGTGGTGCCGGTTTTGTAGCGCACGATCACGTTCATCGTGTCCTCGATGTCGATCTCGGGCCGGAACACGCAGCGATCGCGGAAGTAGCCGTCGTGCTTTTCCTGATTCAGGTAGAGCGCCTGAAAGGCGGGGTCCGCCGCCAGATCCAGGTAGAACGTGCAGGCGGCCTTCTCCGGGCAGGTCCTGCAGCGCTCGTGATGGCTCTTCAAGCCCATGCGCCGGGCCATGGCCGGCGTGTAGAACTCGCGCTTGCCCGAGGCCAGCACCTGCTCGGGCTCCGTGCCCAGCCACCAGTTGACCAGGTCGAAATGGTGCGTGGCCTTGTGCACCATCAGCCCGCCCGAGATCGCCTTCTGGCTGTGCCAGCGACGGAAGTAGTCGGCGCCGTGCACGGTGTTGAGCAACCAGTGAAAGTCGACCGAGAGCACGTCGCCGATGGCGTTGCTCATCAACAGGTCTTTGACCTGAGTGCGCGGCGGTGAGTAGCGATAGTTGAACAGCACCCTCACGTGCCGTGAGTTGCGCTTGCAAGCGTCCAGGATGCGCTGCGCCTTTTCGGGGGTGGTGGTCAGCGGCTTCTCCGTGATGGCGTCGCAGCCGGCGTCCAGCGCTCGCACGATGTACTCGTCGTGGGTTGCGTCAGGGCTGGTGACGATCACCACCTCGGGCTTCACCTCCGCCAGCATCTCGTCGAACTTGCTGGCAAGATAGCGGCGCGGCTGCGCCCCCTCTGCGGCTGCGACCTGACCCCCGAGCTCCAGCCGGCCCGGATTGGTGTCACACAGGCCAACCAGCTCGTTGCCCTCGCGAAAGGTCTTGGTCAGGGCCGTGAGGTACATCCGCGACCGCGAGCCCATGCCCACGATCACGTGGCGCTTGCGGCCTGGCGCCGCGGCTGCCGCGCCCGCGCCGGCGCTGGCCAGTCCCAGCGCCACGCCTCCCGCGGACTGTAACAAGGTTCGGCGATCGAGCCTGATGCCAGTGGAGTCGCTCATCCTCACCTTCTATTTGCGCCCGGGGCGCCGAGCAACAAAGATGCGCGCGGGAGCGTTCTCGATGTGGTGCATTCTTGCAGTATTCTGCCTGTGGCTGCTGGAGGGCCGCGCGCTCGCCGCGCCGGCGAGCCCGGGTCAGGGCATCGATCGCAGGGCGCTGGTGCAGCGCCACAGCCCAACGGTGACGGCGATCGATCCGGCGGCGCCGTTCATGATCGGCAACGGCCAGCTCGCGCTGAGCGCAGACATCACCGGGTTGGCCACCTTCCCGGAGCGCTACGCTCCGCTCGCGCCGCTCACGATCCAGGCGCAGTGGGCGTGGCACAGCTTCCCCAACCCTGCCGGCTTCCGGCTGGAACAGAGCCTGGTGCCGATCGAGGTTCACGGGCGGCAGCGCAAGTATCCCGCGCTGCGCGACTGGAGCGAGGCAAAACGACCAGAGATCGCCTGGCTGCGAGAGAACCCGCACCGCTTCGCGCTGGGCCGGCTGGGGCTGCACCTGGCGACCCAGACGGGTAGCCCTGCGCGCCTGGAAGAGCTGACCGACACACGCCAGACGCTCGAGCTGTGGTCGGGCAGGTTGCTGAGCAGCTTTGCGCTGGAGGGCACGCGGGTGGAGGTGGAGACCAGCGTGCATCCAGAGCTGGATGTGGTGATCGTGCAGGTGCGCTCCGCACTGCTCGAGCAAGGCCGCCTGGGCGTGGACCTGAAGCTGCCCGGGGTATCCGCGCAGCTGAACCCGGACGCCGCCGACTGGCAACATCCAGAGGCTCACCGCACCATCGAGCACGGTCGCACGCCGCGCACTCTGCGCCTGGAGCGCGAGCTCGACGAGGCACGCCATCACCTGCTGGTGAGCGCCGATCACGACCTCGCGATCGAGCTCACGGCGCCGCACCAGTACCGCTTCCGCGCCCCCGGCGCGCGCTCGCTCAGCTTGCTGGTGGGCTTCTTCGAGCACACGCCGCCGGCGGCGCTGCCGGCACCAGAGGCCGCGCGCGCGGCGGTGGAGCAGCA
The DNA here is from genome assembly GCA_025937895.1 of Polyangiaceae bacterium. Taxonomy (GTDB): domain Bacteria; phylum Myxococcota_A; class Polyangia; order Polyangiales; family Polyangiaceae; genus SZUA-265. The sequence continues at coordinate 46,675 of JAICQL010000014.1, forward strand.
CTGGCAGCGCTTCTGGCAGAGCGGCGGCGCGGTCGACTTCTCGGGCAGCACGGATCCGCGCGCGGCGGAGCTGGAGCGCCGGGTCGTGCTCTCGCAGTACTTGATGGCGCTGAATGCCTCGGGGCGGGTGCCGCCTCAGGAAGAGGGGCTCTTCTCCAATAGCTGGAACGGCAAGTTCCACCTGGAGATGCACCTGTGGCACGCCGCGCACTTCGCGGTCTGGGGCCGCCCGCAGCTCCTGGAGCGCAGCATGGGCTGGTATCTGCAGCACCTGCCGAGCGCGCTCGAGCGCGCTCGCGAGCAAGGCGTACGCGGGGCGTGGTGGCCCAAGATGGTGGGTCCGGAGGGCCGCGAGAGCCCCAGCACGATCAATCCGTTCATCATGTGGCAGCAGCCCAGCCCCATCTACCTGGCTGAGCTGCTGTACCGGGCGCAGCCCTCTGCCGCCACTCTCGAGCGCTATCGCCGGCTGGTGTTCGAGACGGCGGAGTTGCTCGCCTCCTTTCCACACCCGGACCCGGAGCGCGATCGCTACGTGATCGGACCACCGATCGTGCCAGCGCAGGAGGTGTTTCCGCCGCTCTCCACCTTCAACCCCGGCTTTGAGCTGGAGTACTTTCGCTTCGCGCTGAGCATCGCACAGCGCTGGCGCGAGCGGCTCGGCCTGGCACGCGAGGCCAGCTGGCAGCGCGTGCTGGAGGGGCTATCACCCCTGCCACGGAAAGATGGCCTGTATCTGGCGACGGAGTCCCAGCCCGCGCTCTGGGCGGCGGCCGCGGGCTGCGAGCACGGCGCACACGCGGGCTGCCTGCGCCGCGATCATCCCTCCTTCGTGGCCGCGCTCGGCCTCTTGCCTGGCGCGGGGGTGGACCGTGCCACGATGGCGCGCACCCTCGATGCGGTCGTGGAGAAGTGGGATCTGCGCCGCACCTGGGGCTGGGATTTTCCCCTGCTGGCGATGACCGCCGCGCGGCTGGGTCAGCCGCGGCGCGCGGTCGACTTCCTGCTGTGGGACGCGGAGAACTTTCGCTTCGGGCGCTCCGGCATGACCCCGCGCTCCCACCTGGACGATGGCCCGCCCAGCGCCGCCGGCAGCACGGCCAGCTATCGCCGCGCGGCGCACACGTATTTCCCCTCGAATGGCGCGCTGCTGCTGGCCGTGGCGCTGATGGCGGCGGGGTGGGACGGCTCGAGCCAGCCCCACCCCGGCTTTCCCGTCGACGGCAGCTGGGTGGTACGCAGCGAAGGACTGCGCCCCCTGCCCTGAGCTTCAGGCTGCAGCGCTGGCGTACGTCCGCGCTGCCCGCCGCCAGCCCGCCCTGCCGCGCACGGATCAGAACTTCATGATCCGCTCGAAAGCCTGCTTCGGGCGATGCTTCGTGTCGAACAGCAGCGGAAAGTCCGTTCGGCGCGAGCGAAACTGCGACAGCCATGTCTCATCGTCCGCGATACCCCAGAAGGTCACGCTCGTGATCGCCTGCTGGTGCTTGCGGAATAGCTCGAAGAACTGTCCGTACCGCTCCGCCTGCCTGGCCTCCAGCTCCGGCGTGAAGGTCTCCACGGTCAGGAACTGACTGGGCTCATACTTCTGCCCGGGCACGTACACGGACATGTCGACCTCCGTGACGTGCACCTCGAGCCCGAGCGAGGCATACAGCTGGATGGTCTTCTCCAGCTCCTCGATGCTCTGGTAGTAGGCGTGATTGCTCGGGTCCGTCGATTGCTCGGTGCTCAGGTGCGCTTGCAGGCCCACGCCGTGCACGGGCACACCATCCGCGAGCAGCCCCTTCAGCATCTCGTACACGGCCTGGCGCTTTGCCGGCAGGTAGTTGCGATACTCGTTGTAGAACAGCTTGGCGCCTGGGTCGGCTGCGTGCGCGGCGCGAAAGGCCGCAGCGATGTAGCTGGTGCCCAGGATGCCGTGCCACTTGCTGCGCTGATCCGGCTCCTGCTCCTCGGCGGTGCGGAACTTGCCGTCATCCATGATGGCCTCGTTCACCACGTCCCAGACGTACACGCTGCCCTTGAAGTGACCGACGACGGTGGCGATGTGCTTCTCCAGGCGCGCCAGCAGCACCTCCTTCGAGGCGTTACCCCCGGCACCGTTGCTGAAGACCCAGTCCGGCGTCTGGCGGTGCCAGACCAGGGTGTGGCCGCGCATCTTCATGCCGTGCTGGCGCGCGAACGCCACCATCTCGTCCGCCGGACCGAAGGTGAAGTTGCCCTCGGTGGGCTGCACGGACTCGAACTTCATCTCGTTCTCGGCGGTGATGCTGTTGAAGTGCTGCACCAGCAGGTCGGCGTGAGACTTCAACGTGCGGCTGTTGACCGCTGCACCGATGGGGAAAAAGTCCGCATACTTGCGCGCCAGCGAGGGAACCGCCGCGGGCTCGGCGCCAACTGCCGCCTGCGCGCCCTCCGCAGCTCCGGTGGGCGACGCCGGCGAGGCCGCCTCTGGCGCCTTGCTGCAGGCGAGCCACATGCAAGCGAGCAAGCCGCAGCTGAAGGCGCCGCTGCACTGGACAGAGCCGCGGGCGTCAAGCCACGCACGCCACCACGAGGATCGGGGCCGAGATTTCTGCCGATGCGCTGCCGGCGCGGGGTGCTCGAGGTTCACTGCCGTCTCCATCCTGGGTTTGGCCACCATTGGGCGAGCTACCATACGGGATCTGCGCTCCGCGTAAAGAGCGGCCAGAGACGAGGCGGGCACGACAAAAAACAGTGCGGGAGCCGGCACTCGCCGGCTCCCTACCGCCCGACATCACTCGCGCCCGCCGAGCTCAGCCGTGGCTTCGGCGCTGCACTGAAGGCGCCGTGGCTCGAGCGTCAGTGGCCGTGGCCACCGTGGCCATGGCCATGACCGTTGCCATGACCGTTGCCATGACCGTTGCCATGACCGTTACCGTGCCCGTTGCCATGACCGTTACCGTGCCCGTTGCCATGACCGTCGTCATCATGACCGCCGTGACCCGGATTGTACGGCTTGGGCTTCTGCACCACCTCGGTGTCCGTCAGCGTCTTCAGGTACGCGACGAGCGCCGCCTCTTCCTGCGAGGTCAAGCCCAGGTCACCCACCAGGCCCGTCAGCGGTAGCACCGGCGTGACCTCCGCCTGCGGCCAGCAGTTGTTGGCGATTGCGTACGCCGCGCTGGCACCCGACAGATTGCACGTGGGCTTGGACGTGGCCGTGTTGTAGAAGTGAACGACCTGCTCCAGCGACTTGAAGTAGCCGTTGTGCATGTACGCCTTGGGGAAGAAGCGATGCTTGCGCATGTCGACGTTGCGCAAGGTGGGCGTGCGGAAGTCGCCGTCGTGCCCGGGGACTCCGGTGAAGCCGCCCAGGCCCAGATCCGGGTTGCTAGGGTCGAAGTTCGCCGCCTGCGGATTGGGCGGCAGCCCGATGTTGTGGAAGCTATTGTCCGTGTACACCTGATCCGGCTCCTCGCCGCGCGCCAGCGGGTTCTGCTCCGGCAAGAAGTCAGGCGGCAGGAAGATGATGAACGGGTTCGGACCGCCGTTGTGGCAGTTGGCGCAGCCCGCGCCGCCCCTGTCCACGTTGTTGTAGAACAGCTCGTGGCCCAGGTTCTCCTCGTCCGTGAAGTCATCGAGCGGGAACTTGCCGTCGGCGTCATTGGCCAGCGCGATGTCGCGCAGCGAGCTGAAGGAGTTCATCTCGGGTGAGTGCTCGAAGGCCGAGATGGCCACGGCGATGCGCTTGAACTCGAGATCCGCGGTGGCCGGGCCACAGTTGGGCTTGTGGCCCCAGGCCAGCTTGAACAGCGGTGCGTAGCGCGCCTTGGCCACTGCCTTGCACACGGCCTCTGCGCCCGGCAGCTCCGTGTTGCCCGGTGGAACATTTTGCTCCACGTCGTTCGCGAACGGGCCGAGCGCCTGATCGGCGAGCGGACCGAGGAAGCCTGAATACGCTGCCGCCAGCGCCGCATCCCCCTCGAACACCTCCTGCCCGATCTTGGTGCCGGTGGCGCGCCCGTCCCAGAACACGCCGCCGAAACAGAACAGGCCGAAGGGGGCGTCCGAGCAGTTCGGGCCGAAGAAGCCGCCGTTGAGGTTGGGGCTGGAGGCCGCGTATTGCGCGGACGGCGGCTTGCGATTGCCGATGGTATGCGGGTTGGCGCCCGGCACCGCCACCGTGGTCAGGTTGACCAGCGCCGAGGCTGCAGTGAAGCCATTCTCCGGCGCGTGACAGCTGGCGCAGGACTGGCGCGGAGGGAGCGAGATCTCGTCGAAGAAGACTTGCTTGCCGAGCGCCGCCAACGCTTCGACATTCGGAGCTGCTGCAGCCGTGCTGGCAGAGAAAGCCAGTACACCCAACGTCGCCAAACCTGAGATCGTGTATCGCATGTTGCTCGTGTGTCCTCCTCGGTCCCCTGCCGGTGTGCACTGCACACCGCTCCTGCACGGCACGCCTTGACGCCCGCGGGGTGACTGCAGGGAAGAAAAAGGCTAGCAGCGGGGTTTAAACATTGCACTCGTGCAACACTGTAACTCCTGCTTTCGGTAGCAGAGCGCTGTGCAACGTGATCAGCGCGCTACCAGGCTCGTGCAGCGGACCACCGCGCCACCGCCGGCAGGCGCGGTACCCAGCACGCAGCTCGAGCGGTGGTGCGCGCACACATCCACGCGGCTCGCCCCGCTCCGCGCTACCTGGAGCATCGGGCGCGCACCAGCCCGGTGCGGCCCCAACGGGCGCACGCCCCTGCCTGCGCAGCGGCGCGCTCAGCCGAACAGGCCCGGCAAGGGGCCGCTGCAGTACTCCGGCAAGCCAAACGTGCTCGTGGCCACTCCGAAGGCCCTGGCGATCGACAGCAGCAAGTCATTGTGCGCGACGCCGGGGTAGCGCAGGTGCCGCCCGCCGCGCAGGCCACCCGCCTTGCCCGCCAGCAAGAACGGCATGTTGTCCTGGCCGTGGTTGTCGGCCCTCGCGATCTCCGAGCCGTACAGCACGAGCGTGCGATCCAGCAAGCGGCTGCCGTCTTCGCGCCGCGCCCCGAGCCTTCCGAGCAGGTACCCGAGCTCGCCCATGTACCAGCGCGAGATCTGCGCCAGCTGGTCGAACAGATACGAGCCGCTGTCGTGCTGGTAGTAGTGGTGCGTCTGGTTCAGGCCCAGCCAGGGGAACGTGTTGTATGCCTGCGAGTCGCTGTACTGGATGGTGCCCACCCGGGTCAGACCGCACTCCAGGGCCATCACCAGTAGCTCCATCATCAGCCGGCCCGTCTGCGGGATGCTGGCGTCCAGCGCAGGATCGAACGGCGGCCCCGGATCGCGCGGCGAGCAGCCGTAGGCACCACCGGCGTTGCCCAGCCTGAGCTCCACCTCGCGCACCTGGGTCAGGTGTTGCTCCAGCTTCCTGCGATCGATGGAGCCCAGGCGCGGCAGCAGCGCGCCGTATTCACGCTGCACGGCGTCGAGCACCGAGCGGCGGCGCCGCAGCCGGTCGGCGCTGGCGGCCAAGCTGGTGCCAGTGAGCTCGCCGAAGAGCCGCGTGTACACCCGGAACGGGTTGCTCTCGCTGGGCACCGGGGTCTCGGCGCTGCTGAAGTGAATGCAGTTGGTCGGCGCGACCGTGCCACGGTCGCGCTCGTCCGTCGGCCAGCGCACGGCCAGCTCGAGCGAGGCGAAGCGCGAGCTCCGGCCAATCTGCCGCGCGATCACCTGATCCAGGGAAGGCCCGGCGGCGAAGCCGGAGGTGGTGTCGTTGCAGCAGGTCTCGTAAGGGCCATAGGGCACGTATGTACCGGTGAGCAGCGTGCCCATGCCGCGGCTGTGGGCATGGCCGTGGTTACGCGGATCTCGCGCCGAGTGCAGCCCGAGGCCGCTGAGCACCACCAGCTCGCTCTGGAACGCCGCGAGCGGCTGCAGCGACTCGGGCAAGGCAAAGCCCGTCTCATCGCCGCTCGGATGCCAGCGCTCCTCCACCCGCCCGCCAGGAGCAAAGAAGACCACGAAGCAGCTGTCATCGGGGCTCTGCGCGCGCGCCCGGCGCGGCAGCGCGCTGGCCAGCCAGGGCAGCGCGATGACGCTGCCACCCCCGACCAAGAACTGTCGCCGGCCCAGCACCTTCAACATCTCAGCGCTCCTCCCGCCGGTAGCGGAACGCATCGCTCTCGGTCAAGGCCAGCACCAGCTCGCGCACGCTGCCCTGCCCCTCGCGGAAGGCCTGGCGTAGCTGCTCGCGCGAGCACAGGTCCTCGGGCGTGGCGCGCCTGCCGTAGCCATGGGCAAACCAGTGGCTCACGTAGCAGTCGGCCACGTCCTGACTGACGGCGAGCCGCTCGGCGAGCTCGCGCGCGCCGCTGAACGGGCCCGCGACGTCGGTGCCAACGACCTCACCGCTCGCGTCCACGGGCACTCCATCGTCCAGCTCACGCCAGCGGCCGGCCGCGTCATAGTGCTCGAAGCCAAAGCCGATCGGATCCATGTAGCGATGGCAGCCGGCGCACAGTGGGTCCGCGCGATGTTGCTCGAAGCGCTGCCGCGTGCTGGCGCCGGGCTGCGCCGGCACCGAGAGGTTGATGCCGTCCGGGGGATCCGGCGGTGGATCACACAGGAGCACGCGCCGCACCAGCAGCCCTCTCAGTACCGGATGGCTGTCGATGCCCGGCGTGTGCGCGTTGATCACCGAGCCGTGAGTCAAGAGCCCCGCGCGCCGCTCGGGATCCATGGATACCAGCCGGAGCTCGGGCCCCGTGACCCCGGGCACCCCGTACAGCTCGGCCAGCTGCTGGTTCAGGAACGTCTCGTTCGAGCTGAGCAAGCTGCCCAGATCGCCCGCCCCTTCGAACACCACGTGCTCCACGAAGCGCTGTGTCTCTTCCAGCAGCAGGCCACCGATGCCGTCGGGCAACCCCGGAAACTCGACCGGGCTACGCTGCAGATTGCCGAGGCCCTCCAGCCCGAACAGCACCGTGTGGAACCGTTGTACGAGGCCGCGCGCCCGCGGCTCCTCCAGCAGGCGCTCCGCCTGCGCGCGCAGCTGCGCCGCCGTGTCCAGCTCGCCCGCGTCTGCGGCGCGCATGAGCTCGGCATCGGGCATGGTGCCCCAGAGCAAATACGAGAGCCGCGTCGCCAGCTCGTGACCGTTCAGGCGGGCCAGCCCCGTAGCAGGGTCTGGCGCGCTCAGCTCCAGGCGATACAGGAACGCCGGGCTCTGCACCATCACCTCGATCACCGCGCGCAGCGCCGATTCAAAGCCATCAAAGGCGCGCACCTCGGCGAACACCTCGGCCAGGCGCTCTCGCTCGTCCTGAGCCAGCGGCCTCCGGTACGCGCGCGCGCCGAACTGCGCGATGAAGCGGTCGATGCAAGCGGACTCGCCCAGCGCTGACACCTCACAGCCGAGCAACGCGGCCCGGCGCGCCGCATCGCTCGTTGCGCGCTCCGCCAGCTCCTCGGCGATGCGCGCGTAGCTCTCCGCCAGCAGCACCGACACGCTCTGGAAGGCCGCATCATTGCCGAAGCCATTGCCACGCTCCTCCGGCGGCAAGCCGCCCGCGGCGCTGGCGTCCTCTCCCAGCAGGTCTGCGAGAGTGCGGCGGTACTCCTCGCGGGTGAGCCGCCGCACGGGGGTGACGGGTACCACGGGCTCGTCACACGTGAGGGGCGCGGGCGGAGCGTCACCGGCAGCCACGGGCGCCGCGCCGGGCAGCGGCTCACCCGTCTCTGCGGCTGTGCAGGCAATGCTGCCAGCGAGCGCGAAGGCGACGGCGGAGCACAGCGCCCATCGCACACCTCGGCGGCTTGGTCGGCCGCTCGCCGCCCTGTGCCAGGCTAGCTGTCTCAGGCTGCCACGCAGCGCGCCTTGCTGCCGCTGCTCTCTGCTGCGCTCCATGCTGCGTGCCTTCCTGCTCGCCACTTCAGGCAAGCCACTGTGATAGCCTGGCGGCCATGAGTCGAGGGAAGCGATGGAGAACTGCTGGCGGCCTGGCGTGCGCACTGCTGCTCGCCTGCTCGAGCAGCGATGAGTCTGAAGAAAACTCCGCTGCGGGCGCCAGCGGCATGCCGCCTTCCGGGGCACAGCGCAGCACCGGCGATACCAGCGAGCCCGGCTCGAGCGAGCCCGGCGGGAATGGCGCGGCTGCCCCTGCAGACGGCGCGGTGACCGCAGGCGCTGGCGAGGCTCAGAACGAGGCGCTGCCGCTGACTCCTGGAGGAATGGCGCCTTCCGCCACAGCCGGGGGCTCCGCCGAGCCGGCGCCGCCCAGTGGCGGCGTGGTGGAGGGTCCGCTCGGTGCACCCATGCAACAGCCGCTGCCGGATCTGATCAGCGTACGGCAGGAGCACGCGGTGGTGGCGCTGGCCGGTGAGATCTATGTGATCGGCGGCTTCACTCCGATGGTGACCGGCAGCGTGGAGGCCTTCAATCCAGCAACCGAGACGTGGCGGGCCGTGGCTAGCTTGCCCACGCCACTGCACCATGCCAATGCCGCCAGCATCGACGGCCGCATCTACGTGGCCGGCTTCTACCTGGGCGGCAGCTTCACCAGCGCGGATCCACGCGTGCGCGCGTATGATCCCGCCGGCGACACCTGGAGCGAGCGCACCGCCATGCCCGCAGGTAGCGAGCGTGCTTCGGCCTGCGTGGCGGCGCTGGACGGCAAGCTCTATCTCTTCGGCGGCGCGCGCGCCAGCACCGTGGCGGACGCGTCCGTGTATGACGTGGCCAGCGATAGCTGGCAAGCCCTGCCTCCCCTGCCGGAGCCGCGCGAGCACTGCGCCGCCGGGGCCATCGGCGGCAGCATCTACATCGCTTCGGGCAGAGCGGGTGGCATCGGTGGTTTCCAGCCCAGCACCTGGCAGTTCGATCCTGCGACGGCGACGTACACGCCGCGCGCGCCCATCAGCACTCCGCGCGGCGGCACGGCAGGCGCAGTGCTGGCGGGCAGGCTGATCATCTTCGGCGGCGAGGGCAATCCAGAGCCCACCAGCCTGGGCGTCTTCACCAATATCGAGGCATACGATCCGGCAAGCGACAGCTGGCAGGCACTGGCTCCGATGCTCTTGCCCCGCCATGGCTTCGGGGCGGCCACCAGCGAGGGCCGCATCTTTCTGCCGGGTGGCGCCGCCGCGCAGGGATTTGGCGCCGTGAACGATCACACGGTCGTCACCTTCGACGCGGCTGCGTTGTAGCCACGCCCGCGCCGTCCGGCGCACAAACATGACTCGACCCGCCGGCGTCCCAAGACGCCGGCGGGTCTATCTCATTTCCGAACGGCTCCCCTACCCGGCGCGACCAGCACGCCCGGAGGTCACGTCAGTAATCGTAGCCGTCCGAATCTTCGTAGCCGTCATCCTCCTCGTAACCGCCGCCCTGTCCGCCCTCGCCCACGTAGTCGCTGAAGTCGAGCGGGCAGATCACGCTCTCGGGGATGATGTCGAAGGGCTGCGTGCCCTCGTCGATGCTCAGCAGGAACGCAGTCAGGTCAGCGCGCTCGCCCTCCGAGGGATAGAAGTCAGCATTGCCCGAGGTGAGGTGGCGGTAGAAGCGCTCGTCGAAGATGGCCTCCAGCCTCTCCGCCGCACCGTTGTGGAAGAAGGGCGCACCGGTGGCCAGGCTGAGCAACGAGGGCGGGTTGAAGCCGTTGTTGCCCTGCGCCGGCTGCTGGTTGGCCCGTAGCTCCGCCGCTCCACCTTCGGCAGCAAACGTCCCGACGTTGCGCACGTTGCACGCCTGACGGATGAGCGCCGGAGTGCCGCCGTCCGAGTCGTCGCCAGCGAGCAAGGTCGCGTCCACGTTCACGTCTTCCGGCAAGCCGAGGTCGAGCAGCGGGCTCGCGTCGAGCGGTGTCTGCAGCGCGCGGTTGGCCTCGAACAGGCGTGGATCGCCCAGCTCACCGCTGAACAGCTCGGGCTTGTAGAACGTGCGGCTGATCGTCCACTTGGCCCCGGCGTGGCAGTTGTTGCACCCGCCCTGCTCAAACACCAGCCGCCCCCGCTGCGCCGATGCTGCGTCACGCACGTAGGCGTTGGAGCTGCGGATGGTCTGGATGTATGCGTCGATTTGATCCCAGTTCGGGCACGTCTCCTCGTTGGTGCACACCTGTCCGTTGCGGCTCAGGAACTTCATCGAGCCGCTCAGGTTCTGGTGGTTCTCCGTGGTCACGCCGTCTTCCATCACCACCGCCACGAAGGGTGTGGCCGCTGGCGCGCCGGGCGAGACGATCGGGCCATCATCATTGCGTATGGCGCCCGTGCCGCCCGAGGTACCACGAGTGTTGTTCTCGAAGTCGTCCGACTCGTCGAAGATGGGCGTCCAGTTCAGCGCCCGCATATCCGCTGGATCGTGCGAGTTGAACTGCCCGTCCAGCGCGATGGTCTGGCGCGGCCCCGCGGCAAACTGCCAGGTCACGTTGTCGGTGAGGCCCATCGGATGGCACCCCTGGCACGAGCCCCAGCCCTCGCGCGCCCAGATGCCCGTGGCCGTGTTGAAGAAGCGCTTGCCGCGCCAGATGTCGAACTCGGGCGTGCCTTGCGCCGGCTGCTCCGTGGACACGATGTCGGTGATCTTGCGCTGCTCCGCCAGGGCCAGCACGGACACGTCGCGGCTGATGAGGTTGCTGACGAAAGCGAGCGGGTACTCGGCCTGGTGCGTCGAAATGAGGCCGGTGGGGTTCTGGCCGGCGGGGATGTTGAAGGCGCCGGGCGCCCCGATCTCCGCCGTGCCGTCGGCATTGAAGGCCACCCGCAGCACGATGTCGCTGCCGGCCGCGGTGACGTAGCCGATGGCCCGATCCGGCGCGTTCACGAACTCGATGGCGTTGGGCACGTTGAGGAAGCGCCGGCCGATGGTGTCATCACCGTCGTTGTCCACCTGCGCCGCGACCCCCGTGTTCAGGTTCAGGTTCCCCACCTCGCGCTCTTGCTCCACATCGACGATGGAGACCAGCGCTTGCACGTTATGGTTGAACTGCACCGGACCAAACGGCGAGGCAGCCACGCTCACCACATAGGCGCGCGTGTAGCCGTAGGCCTGGTGCAGGGTGATGCCCAGCAGCTGGTTCGGAAAGCAGCCGCTGGCCAGGTCGGGGGACTCGAAGCAGCGCTCCAGTGGCGCCAGAGTGAGCTCACGCACCTTGCTCGGATCATACGTGTCGATGATCTGCACGACGCCCTCCCGGCCGTCATCCGTGGCCTCGGAGGCCACATACTGCCGCCGCCGGCCGTAGAACTGCGTGACCAGCACCTTCTCGTCGTCTCGATCCAGATCGCCATCGTTGGTGATGGTGATGGCCCACGGGTTGCCGCCAACCGCGATGTCCTGCACGACCCGCATGCTGTCGGTGTCGATCACGTGAACGCGCCCCGTGACCCAGTTGGTGGCCCACAAGGTGCGCCCGATCGGATCCAGCGCGAGGCCGATCGGCTCGCCGCCGAAGTCGATCTCGGCGTCCAGGTGAGCCTCGGGTGACTGCACGTCCACGATGCGGCTGACGGTGCCGGCCGCACGGTTCGCCACGAAGGCTCGCTTCTGATCCGGGTGAAACACGACGCCCATCGGCTCGCTCAGCGCCAGCTTGTAGCTGGTGGCCACGCGAGATATCCGCGTACGATAGCCGTCCCTCACATCAAAGAAGGAGACAGAGCCCTCGTCCGTGTTGACCATGGCCAGCAGCCGATCATCTGCCGTCAGGTCGACGGTGGTGGAGCGGCTCGGGCGCGGCAAGAGCGCGGGCTCACCCCCAGCATTGCCGCCTGTCTCGCCACCGCCCATGTAGCCGTATTCGGGCGGCGCGGAGCCTTCGCCAGTGTAGCCGCCGCTGGCAGCTCTGCCGCCCTCCGCGGAAGAGCTGGCACCGGCACCTGCGCTGACGCACTGGCAACCGTTCTCGACATACACGCAGGCTTGCTCTCCGCTACAACCCGGCTCGCACACGGGCTGCTCCGCCGTGCACGCCGTCAGGTAACCCGACTGTTCCAGCTGCTCCTTCGCTTGCTCGGCTATCCCATTGAGGTCTAGCCCTTCGCAGCCCATCAGCCCCAGGCCGAGCGCTGCCAACATTAGAGATCCGCCACTGAGGTTTCGCATTTTAGTTACTCGTCTCCCGTACTGCGCAGCCGAGGGCCTGCCCTGAGCTCGCGCCGTCTCATGCGCCCGCCACCGGCGGGCTTCTCGTTGTTGTTTCAGCGTGCAACGTGAGCGTGCGCTGCGTGCTACATGCTCAGGCAACCCTCACGGGAGCGCCCGTTCGCGTCACACCGTTTGACGCAGCCACGCCCGAGGCGTCGCGCCTGTAGGCCACCCGGGTGCGGTTTGTGAGGCCGAGCCGATTCGAGCGGCGCCTTGGCGTTGCGTCACTCAGCTGGATTGCAAGCGCTGGACCAGACACTCTGCGGCGCGCGGAGCTGCGCGCCAGATCGCCCTGAAACGCCGCCAGTTCGCCAGCTTGCCAGCTCGCCGGGGCGACGCCAGGGGGCGCGCGCAGTCACTGTCCACGGCGCTCGTGGACTGTCCACAAGAACCCGCCGGCGCGAGCGCACCGGCGGGTCTGGCGCAGCCTCGGCAGAGGCTATGGCGAAGGGGCGCGCCTTACTGCAGGTTGGGCGCGGTCCACTGCACCCAGCGGTTCAGATCCGCCGTGGTGCCGTCGGCGCGCACCAGGTTGGTATCCTCCGTGCCGCCGCCGACCAGGAACTTCCTCACGTAGGCCTGGAGCGCGTTGCGCTGTGAGGCCGGGAACGCGCAGTGCGTATGGCCCGTGGTCTGCCAGTAGCCCATCCTGTCGCCAAGACCAAAGGCCTGCCAGATGCGATTGGCGATGGAGCCCGCCGTGAAGGTGCTCTCGATGCCGAGCCAGTCGATCTGGTTGTCGATCACCAGGAGCGCGCGCGGCGCGACCAGGCCCATCACGCTGTGATGATCGAAAGGCAGCCGGGCCACGTTGGCGTTGCCGAAGTTCTGGCCGAAATTGGCGCGGAACCAGGGCTGCTCATTGGCGGCGTTGGAGAGCGTCTGCACGTTCTCCCCCGCGTTGCTGTCGGCCTGAGAGACGCGCCAGCTCGCCGAGCCGCCAGCGCCCGACTCCTGCGGGATGGTGAGCGCGATGCGCTCGTCGAAGGCACCCACCATCAGCGCGCCCTTGCCGTTGCGCGAGCAACCGGTCACGGCAATACGCGACGGATCGATGTTGGCTTGCGGCGTCTTCTCCAGCGCGTCGATGATGCGGCTGACGCCCCAGGCCCAGGCCGTCATCGAGCTGGCCGGGTGGTTGTTGCCGTACAGCGTGTAGAACAGGCCCGTGCCGCGCGAGTTGCCGCCGGCCTGAGCGCCCATGCCGTTGTTGTCGAAGTTGGCCGTGGCCACTCCGTTCTGAGTGAACACGCTGTTGTCCAGGCTCGAGCCGCCGACGCCGATCAGCAGCGGGATGGCGCCGCTGGCGCCCGCGGGACGATTGATGTTGATCGAGAAGGAGATGCTGCGCCCGTTCTCGTTCACGCCCACGGTCAGCTGGTTGCCCGCGAAGCTGCCCGTCACGCTGTCCTTGTTGACCACGGGCTTGGGCCCCGACTCATATTCCTCAACCTGGGCCTTGAGCTCGGCGCGGCGGCACGTCCACTCCGCGCGCGTGTTGATGCGCGTGCCGTTGGTCATCAGGAACGGATCCGGGTGCGCGGCGATGTTGGGCAGCTGATTGGCGGCGGGCAACTGCGGGCGCGGACAGTTGATGCCGCTGTCCTCCACGGCGGCCACCGGCGGGGGCTCGGCGGGCGGGGGTTCTGCGGACGGGGGCTCCGTGCCCGGCGGCACTTCAGCGCTCGGCGGCACTTCAGCGCTCGGCGGAGTCTCACCGCTCGGCGGAGCTTCACCACCCTGCGTCGGAGCAGCCCCGCCGCTCATCTGCGGCTCACCCGGAGCGAGCTCGGTCGGCATCTCTTCCCCGGTACGCCCGCCCTCCACGGGCGAAGCCGGCTCTCCCGGCGTAACGGAGGGCTCGGTGCCCGTCTCCGCCGGAGGCGTCATCCCCGCCGGCTGGGGGCTGAGACCGCTGAAGCTCGGGATGGTGCCATCGGAGCTCTCGGAGTCACCGGAGCAGGCGGGCGCCAGCGCGAGGAGCAGCGCGGAAGTAGCGATGAGCAGTCCTGAGTGGGAGCGATAGGTCAATTGAATCTCCTGCAGGTGCGGTGCCGTGGTCAGGGGTGAGCCCAGGCGCAGCGAGCCTTCCTGCGCGTGCGGAAAGCGCTGCACGGAGCCAGTCCGGAATGATTTTCGGTTCCCCGGCGTCCACTCGGACGCCGCCGTAGGAGGGGCCGCATGCTGCCTGCCATCGCAGCGTGCCAGGCCGGAAACGCTTTCATGATACGCGCCCGCCCCGCATTGAAGCAATGCCGCGCAGCGCGCTTCGCTGGCCCTGAACTTTGACGTCGCTGCCAGAAGCTCGAGCTTCACCGGGAAGCAGAAACGCACCAGAGCCGGGCACACCGAAAGCTCAAAACCTCGTCGGCGTGCCGAGATGGGCCGGGGTGAATTCCAGTTCCGGGCGTGCGCGACGTTCCGGATCCCGGGTGGACTCTCCTTGCTCTGTGCCCACGGTGCATGCCGCCGCGCCAGCCGCGCACGCTGTAGGCGCGGAGGAGCGCAACCCATCCGCGCTACGCCGGCTGGCCACGTACGCGGCGCTGCTGCTGGTTGCGCTGGAGCCCGGCTGCGCGCGCTTCGGCTATGAGGACCTGCCGCGCCGCGGCGAGGGGCTCGGCGGCTCGCTGGTGAATACGGATGGTGACCCCCCGCGGGACGCAGGGGCGCCGCACCCGGGCGTGGACGCCAGCACGCCAGATGGCGTAGCTGCGCCGCCAGACGCGGGCTCGCCGCCAGACGCCAGCCCCGACGGACCGGAGCTCCCCGACGCGCGCCCGGACCCTCCACCCACGGACCCGCCACTCTGCACCCTCAGCCCGCCGGAGCTGCTGGGCGAGCCCAACTACGCGGACAACTCTCTCTGGTCACCCAGCCTCTCCGCCGACGCTCTCAGTCTGTACTTTGCGGTGCGAGTACCGGGCTGGGTCGAAGAGATCGGCGTCGCCACGCGCGCGGCCCCGGGCGCGGCCTTTGGGCTCGGGCAGTCGCTGGCCGCGCCCGTCAACACCGGCACCGAGGGCACCCCCAGCATCTCCGCCGACGGGCTCTCGCTCTACTTCTTCTCGGAGCGCAGCGGCGGAGCCGGCGGGCGCGACCTGTACGTTGCCACGCGCGCGAGCACCAGCGACGCGTTTGCCACCGTGCGCGCACTGACAGGGCTGAACACGGCCGATCGCGAGCACCTGCCGCGGCTGAGCGCGGACGAGCTCACCTTGCACTTCGTCTCCAATCGCTCGGGCAACACCGAGATCTGGCGCGCCACCCGCGCCTCCCGCTCGGCGGAGTTTGCCAATCCAGAGCTGGTACCGGAGCTGAACAGCGACGGAGAGGACGGCGCCGTGACGCTCTCTCCCGACGGCCTGGAGGCGATCCTCTCCTCGGACCGGACGGGCACGCAGGGCGCCCGCGATCTGTTCCGGGCCACCCGGACCAGCAGCGCCGAGCCGTTCTCGGCGGCGGTGCCCCTAACGGAGATCAACTCGGACGAAAACGACTACGATCCGACCTTGAGCTTCGACGGCACCGAGCTGTATTTCGTGTCCAATCGTTCGGGGAGCGCTCCGCAGATCTATCGCTCGCTGCGCAGCTGCCCCTAGCGTAGCCAGCGCCCCCTTTTGCGCGCGCTCAGACCTCGGCGGGCGCGGCAACGGGCAGCACCTCCGCACGTGCCGCTGGCCTTTCCCTCCGCTCCAGCAGCTCCCGCTCGATGCGCAGCACTTCTCCCCGGTGCAGCGGGTACACCCAGAGCGAGACCGCCTTCAGCCCCGCGAGTACGCCCGGCACCAGCGAAAACGCCAGCTGGATGCCCAGCCGCGCCTGTGGCGTCTGCGCCACGTTGCGCACGAAGCCAAAGCGATCGAGGAACAGCGGCAGCAGGAAGCCGGCCAGCATCGTGCCCGTCTTCAACGCGAACAGCGAGGCCGAGTAGACGAGCCCGGTGGAGCGCCGCCCGAACTTCCACTCACCGTAGTCTGCCACGTCAGCGTACATGGCCCAGACCAGCGCGGAGGTGGGCCCCATCGCGAAGCAGCCCAGCCCATTCAACAGGAGCAGCAGCGCAAAGTTGTCGGGCGGCAGCCAGAAGAAGAGCGCGAAGCAGAGCGCGGTGGTGGACGTGAGCAGCACGGCCAGAGTGCGCTTGTCTGCCATGCGCGCGAACAGGCCCAGGCAGGCACTGCCCAGCATCATGCAGGCGCTGCCCGAGGCCAGGAACACCGTCACCCGATCCAGCTGCCCGAACAGCACCGGAGTCCCGTCGTCGCCCACCACATATTTGAAGTAGAAGAGGGTGCTGCCCGCGCGCAGGCCGATGAAGCTGGTGGAGAACACGGTGCCCACCAGCAAGATCACCCAGGGGCGGTTACGCGCCAGCTCCAGCAACTCTTCCTTCACGCTGGTCTTCTGCCCCTCGGGCGGGGTGACGCGCTCGCGTGTGGTGACAAACGTGATCATGAACAGGAGCACGCTGAGCACGGCGAAGATGGCCATCGTGTGCTGAAAGCCCAGCACCTCGTTACCGCCGCCGAGCCCCTTCACCAGCGGCCGCACCAGCAGCGAGATCAGTAGCCCGCCGCCAAACGCACCCACGAAGCGGAAGCTGGAGGCCACCGTGCGCGTCTCGGACGAGGGGCTGAGCACGCCAAGCAGCGACGAATACGGCACGTTCACCCCGGTGTACGCGAGCAACATCAAGGTGTACGTGACGTAAGCGTAGAGCAGCTTGCCCGACTGGGACAGCTCCGGGCTGGCAAAGATCAGATAGCCAGTCACGCCATAGGGCACCGCCATCCACAGAATGTACGGCCGAAACTTGCCCCAGCGCGTCTGGGTGCGATCCGCGATCATGCCCATCACGGGGTCGGAGACCGCGTCGGTGAAGCGCACCAACAGCATCATCTGCGCCACCGCCGCCGCAGCCAGCCCCCACACGTCCACGTAGTAGTAGGTGAGAAAGACGTTGAAGGTCTGGAAGAACAGGTTGGAAGCGGTATCGCCCAGCGCGTACCCGACATATTCCGTCAGCGAGAGACGATGCGACTTGGGTGGCGTGGCGGCGGACGTGGACGAAGACGGCACGCGGCGCAGGTTAGTGGCCCGCCGCGGCCGGCAACAGCGTTTGTTGCGCGGCCGCGGCGCGATCTGTCAGCTGCTCTCGCGCTGGCAAAGGGCCTCGGCGCCCTGCGTCAATGGAGGTCACTGGAG
>JAICQL010000112.1 GCA_025937895.1 Polyangiaceae bacterium
TCCTGCTAGGCAAGCCGATTCGCTCCGACGCCGACGAGCGCGAGCGGGTCGGGCCCCTCCGCGGGGTGGGTGTGCTCGGGCTCGACGCGCTGGCCTCGGCCGCTTACGGCCCGGAGGCGCTGTTGACCGTGCTCTTGCCGCTCGGCGCAGGCGGGCTGCAGCACCTGGGCCTGCTCACCGCCGCGATCATCGGCGTGCTGGTGCTGGTAACTATCTCCTACTGGCAGACCATCGGCGCGTACCGCGACGGCGGCGGAGCGTACACCGTCTCGCGACAGAACCTGGGCACGCTGCCGGGGCTGCTCGCCGCAGCTGCTCTGCTGCTCGACTATCTCCTGAACGTGGCGGTGGCCATCTCCGCCGGGGTGGGCGCGCTGGTCTCGGCCGTCCCCGCGCTCTTTCCCCACACCCTGGCGCTGTGTCTGGTGATCCTGAGCGGGCTCACCTGGATCAATCTGCGCGGCGTGCGCTCCACGGGCGCCGCCGTGCTGGTACCCACGTACCTGTTCGTGGCGTGCACGTTCAGCATGCTCGCCACCGGCTGGTTCGGCAGCGCAGGCGCAGCTCCCGCCCCTGCGGCAGCGGCGGCAGGAGCGCAGCCCAGCGGGCTCGCGCTGGCCTGGCTGCTGGTGCGTGCGTTCTCCAACGGCTGCACGGCCATGACGGGGGTGGAGGCCGTGAGCAACGGCGTGCCGCTGTTCGCCACCCCGAGCGAGCGCGGCGGCCGCCGCACCCTGCTCGGCATCGTCGGCATCCTGATCGTGCTGCTCGTGGGAGAAGCGGGGCTGTGCCGGCGCTACGGCATCGTGGCCACGGCTCCCGGACAGCCCGGCTACGAGAGCATCCTGTCGCAGCTGACCGCCACCGTGTTCGGGCGGGGCGCGCTGTACTATCTGACCATCGGCAGCGTCATTGTGGTGCTCGCGCTCTCCGCCAACACCAGCTTCGCCGATTTCCCGCGCGTGTGCGGCGTGCTTGCGCGCGACGGCTTCTTGCCGGAGCCACTTGCACATCGCGGGCGGCGGCTGACATTTTCACACGGCATCCTGCTGCTGAGCGGAGCCGCGGCCCTGTTGCTGATCGCCTTTGGCGGCATCACCGACCATCTGATCCCGCTGTTCGCGCTGGGCGCGCTGGGCGCGTTCACGATGTCGCAGCTGGGCATGGTCCAGCACTGGCGCCGTCAAGGCGGCAGCCGTGCCCGCTGGGCGCTCACCTGTAACCTGCTCGGCGCCATCGCCACGGGCCTGACCTGGTGCTGCGTGCTGCTGGCCAAGCTGACGGAGGGCGCATGGATCACTCTGCTGGTGATCAGCGGGCTGCTGGTGACCTTGCTGGCCGTGCGGCGCCACTACGACTTCATCTCTCACGCGACCCACACCGATCCCACCCTCGAGCTCGCGCCCCTGCCCCCGCCGCTGGCGGTGGTGCCGGTGCGGCGCTGGAACGGAGTGTCGCTGAAGGCGCTGCGCATGGCCCTGAGCTTGTGCCCCGAGGTGATCGTGGTGCAGGTGCTCACCAGCGATCGCCAGCTGGATGACCTGCGCCCGCGCTGGCGCGAGCTAGTGCTGGAGCCCGCCGAGCGGCTGGGCTTTCCACCTCCGCGGCTGATGGTGGTGGAGTCGCAGTACCGCCGGGTGATCCGCCGGCTGCTCGGGGTGGTGAGCGACATCGCTCGCGAGTACCCGGAGCGACCGGTGGCGGTGCTCTTGCCGGAGCTGATCGAACCGCGCTGGTACCACGCGCTGTTGCACGGCCGCACCGCGCGGCGCCTGGCGCACAGCCTGCGCACCCACGGTCCGCGCCAGGTGCTGATCGTCAGCACGCCGTGGTACCTGGGCGCGTGGCAGCCGGAGCGGCGCTGGTTGCAGCTGCGCCCGCGCACCGCCGCCGCAGGCACGCAAGCGCCGGGCTGAACGCGGCGCCCTCAGCCGTGCAGCTCAGCCGTGCAACCGCCCGGGGTCGACCGGGGTGAAGTCGAGCAGGAAGCGATCCGGGAACGGGCCCTCCTGCTCGATGCGCGGCGTCTCCGCGCTGATTTGCAGCTGAGGCAAGCGCAGCAGCGCAGCGATGGCGGCCGGCAGCACCACCTGGTTCAGGTGCGTGCCAAAGCACTGGTGCTGGCCATGGCCAAAATGCAAATAGTGATGGCGAGGCCGATCGACGCGGAAGTGCTCCGCGTCACTGACCACCTCTTCATCGAACATGGCCGACAGGGTCAGCGCGAACACGGTCGTGCCGCGCGGGATCATCGTCGCATGCTCGCTGCCGGCAGCCACCAGCGTATCCTGATGGCAGCGCCGCACGATCAGCGGGTTGTGCGGGTTGAAGCGCAGCGCCTCGAACACGTAGCGCGCGACCAGCTCATCGTCACCGGCGATCGCGGCGCGGCGTGCGCCCGCGAGCTGACTGGGGCGCAGCAGCAGCTCGTGCAGCGCGTGCACCAAGGCCTTGGCCTGCGTCTCCACCGCGCCCACGATCACCCCGCCGATGTTGCGGCGCAGCGCCTCGTCGTCCAGCTCCGGGTAGCTGCGCTCGCGCAGCTCGAGCAGGCGGGTGACAAAGTCGTCCGGTGCGCGGCCGGCGGCGCGCAGTCGCTGGTGCTCCGCGATGACCTCGCTCAAGTGGCCGCGGAGCAGCGCCCCGTCGCGCACGGCGGCGCGGGTCACCTCGACGTCGTCCCCCAGGTTGAGGAATAGATCCCAGAAGATGGTGCGCAGCCAGCGCTGCATGGCAGGGCGATCCGGCGCGGGCACGCCAAAATACTGCTCCACCAGCCAGAGCGGGATCAGCCGGGCATACTGGCTGACCACGTCGATCTGCCCCTGCTGACAGACCTCCGCCAGCAGCTGCTCGGCGCGCTGCTGCACCAGCGCCCGCACCCGCGCCAGATCGCTGGCGGGCACGGCCGCGCGGATCCAGCTGACCTCACGCGCATATTGCGGCGTGTTCTCCCAGCCGAGCAGGAAGGCGCCGGTGGCGCGCTCCATGCGCTCGGCGTAGATCTCCGTGACCCCGAAGCGCTCGCTCTGCTCCAGCACGCTCTTCACGTCGGCGTGCCGCGCGACGAACGCCCGCGAGCCGATGCGCAGCACAGGAAAGTGGCGGCGCAGGATGCTCGCCAGCACGCGCAGCACCGCGGGCGAGGTGAGCCAGTCGGAGAGCTTACCGTTCAGCGAAAAGAGCAGTCCCATATCTCAGCTGACGGCCAGCTCGGGCGCATGTCGCGCGGGGCCACGCTCGCTGACCGCCACCGGGGCCAGCTCGCTCAGGAACGTGAGCGCGCTGCGGCTGGGCAAGAAGAAATACTCACCACCGCGCACCTGGACAAAGCGGGGCACCCCCACCAGGCGCCGACGCAGCGGGTGCTGCGGGATGGTGAACACGCTGCCCACATCCGGCGTCTGATCACCCACGATGGGATCCTGGTCCTCATAGCTGCCATCGAACTTCTCGTTGTTCAGCCAGCTCTGCTGGATGAACTCGAACTGCCGGCGGATGTTGGTGTTGAGACACACGAACATCAGCCCGCGCTCCTGGCGCACGGCCTCGCTCTCGAACGGCGCGAGCGGCGGGCCATAAGAGCGCCCGCGGCGCAGGATGCGCCGGCGCCGCACCGCCTTCCAGGATGCGCTGGCGTCCGGCTCCAGCGAGTCGCGCGGGTTGGCCTTGCGGATGTGCGCGCCGATCGGGCACTGAAAGCCGTGCGGATCGGCGCTGTAGTCGAAGGAGTTGGCCTCGCGCAGCGCCGGGTCGTCGCGCTCGGGGGCCAGCGCCAGCGGGGCTCCGCTGGGCCAGCGCCCCACACACTTGCTGGCGAGCCAGATGGCCTCCCGCTTCGCCTGCTCGGGCGGCAGCTCACCCGCGAACTGGCACATGGTGCTCCAGAACAGTTGCACGTCCTGCTCCAGCTCGCGCACCACCAGATAGCTGCCGTTGCGGCCCAGATCCCTGCGCTGGCCGTCGGCCGCCAGCGGCAAGTGCGCGCGCGCGCTCGGGCTGTCGCTGGCCACGGGTGACGCCGGCTGCTGGCTGAACTCGTTCTCGTAACCGAGGATGAACTCGCCCGCGGCGACCAGCTCATCGGCGGGGCCACGCCCCGGCTGGCCCTGGAAGCGCGGCTGCGAGAGCCCGTCGGTAAAGCCAAAGTGCTCCTTGCGATCGGGCAAGCTGCGCGTGGGGCGGCAGTACACCTCACGCAGCGCGCCGCCGAACTGCCGCCGCTGCTCTTCCAGCAACAGAGGCAGGCCCTCCTCCGAGTCGAACAGCATCAGCAGCACGTGCACCACGGGCTGCGCTGGCCCGCCCCATTTCCAGCGCGAGGGAGCGCTCTCGCCCACGTCGCCCAGGGTGCGCGGGCGAAAGGCGCCATCGTGCTCGCGCAGGCCTTCGCGCAGCTCCAGGGGAAAGCTGGCCAGGCTCGCGCCGTCCAGACCCAGCACCTCCAGCCCTGGCGCGCTCAGCGCCAGGTTCTGCCTCGGGCCCGGAGCTATCGGGCTGCCGTAGCTGAGCTCTGTCACCTTGCCGCGGAGCCAGCGCCGCGCGCGAGCGGGGTCAGCGACCTGCAGGAACAGATAAACACCCTCGACGTTACGCGGGTACGCGCTGAACACGAGCCCCTGGATCTCGGGCTCCTCCAGCGGACGGCTGTGCTTTCCCATATTCGATGAACCTTTCTCGGCGAGCGCCGCCCCTCACAGCAGCTCGAGCCAGCGGCTCAGCTGCTCTTCGCTGGCCGGCTCGCGCAGGAGCCCGGCGCAGATCTGCGCGTTGCGCCCCACGTTGGGCACGGTCAGGTCGGGATACGCGCTGTACCAGAGCTGGGTGGGGAGCTGATGCTGGCGCGTCCAGTTCTTGAAATGCTCCTCGTCCTCCGCGCCGTCCTGCACCAGATTCCTGGTCCGGGGGAAGCCCTCGGTGTTGCTCCAGACCGCGGTCAAGCCCACGTGCGCCTGATCGACGAAGTCCCCCAGGTAGCGCTCCCAGCTGCCGTCATAGTTGCTGAAGAAGATCAGCCGGCGCCCGCCATCGATCAGCACCCAGCGGGCGAAGTGGATGGTCGCGAGCCCGCCCAGCGCACCCTGGTTGAAGTAGAACCTGCCCAGCAGGTCGATGCTGGCCAGCACCAGCCGCAGCAGCAGCTGCCGGAACAGCCCTGGCTTGACCGCCACCAGGTGGGTGAGCTGGTTCTGCACCTGAAAGTCCTCGCGCTGCGCCAGTGCGTACGTCTGGTCAGGCAACACCTCGAGCTGCAGTGGCACGTCGCTCTTCTCCAGATGGCGCAGCCACGGGTACGCCACCGGCACCAGCGGCAGCAGCGCCAGATACAGCGGGGCCCGCAGCAGCAGCTGCAGCACGCTGCGCCGGGGCGGCGGCGGCGCGCGCCGGCTCAGCTCGCGCAAGCGGCGTAGCGGGTCTGCATGCTCTGCCTCCAGGTGAGCGAGGATGGCAGCGTACGCCGCCCTCGGGCTGCCGCCGAGGCCGCGCAGCGGATCCGGGCCCGCCGCGTCGACGAAGCGCTGGATGGCGTCGCGCAGCTGGCCCTCCAGCTTGATGAGCTGCGCGCTCCTGCCGCGCCGCCCCACGTAGAACGCCTGAGGGCGCAGCCGCCCGGCGCTCAGGAACGCGCTCACCTCGGGCTGCTGGCTCTCGGCCAGCTCTGCCAGGTGCGCCGCGGGATAACCGGCGCAGCAGCGGTAGATCCGGTGCAACGCTGGCGCGCCGCGCTGCAACAGCTCGCCCAGGTGCTGCTCGACGGTGCCATCATGGTTGCTCTCGAACATCAGCTGCGGGGGCTGCTCCGGCGTGGCGCCGTCCACCACCACCCAGCGCAGAAAGTGCACCGTCTGCAGCTGGTTGAAGGGCAGCTCGCGCGTGCCGTCGATATCCTCGCCCATCTGCTCGAGCAGCTTCACGAGCTCCGCCTTGCGTGCTGGCAAGACGCGGTGCAGCAAGGTGAGCGCGCTCCCGCAGCGCTTCGGGTCGAGCTCGAGCAGCGGCTGGGTGCGAATCAGCCCTGATTCTTCGGGCTCTGCGCGCAGGGCGCGCACGGAGGGCTCCGCCTCGGCTGGCCATGACCTGGGAACGAGTCGATGTACCCTGTTGACCACGTGGTGCTCCGGGGTGGACACAGTCCTGCATGAAAACTGCGCCCGTGATGCTCGTTGGACGCAGTAAGGCAAGCGTTGTCGCGGATACTCCCCCGATCGCGCCGCGCTGGTGGAGCCTCTGCAGGCTGCAGCAGCGAAGACCGGCCGGCGTGCCGAGCATGGCCGAGCGACGCTCGGGCGCTGCAGTCGTCCGATGTCGGATGGCAGGATCACGGCACGGCCCGGCGCCGGAGGGCGCGAGATGCTGCGCTTTAGCGCGCAGGCCACGGCGTGGTTTGTCCGTAAGTGAACTCATGCCGACTTCACGCGCGCGAGGCCGCGGTTATTGAATACCGCGGATGAGCGTTCGGTGGAGACCTGCAAAAGCTCGAGGTTTTTGCACGGGGTGGTAAGCTGACCCGCGTTACGAGAGCAACGATGAGCGAAGTCTTCGAACAGGTGATGGCGCAATGTGCCCGCGGCTCTTTCACGGGCCTGCTACGGGTGATGACCCGCGAGGGGAACGGTGAAGTGCGGTTCCTCTCGGGTATTCAAGATGGAGTGCGCTTCGACGCGCTCTCCGGTGACGCGGCGCTGGAGCGCCTGCAGGCAGCGAGTGATCCGGAGTTTGAGGTGGTATCGGCGCTGCCGCCGATCGACTCGAGCTCGCAGACCCCGGTGCCCATCGAGGGCGGGCTGGACAAGCTGCACGCGGCCACGCTCATGCGCTACTGCGAGGCCAACTCGCTCACCTGCGCGCTGGAGATCGAGGCCGGCGGCAAGACGCTGACGGCGCGCTACCGGCTGGGTGAGCTGCTCTCGGTGGAGCCCGACTCCGAGCTCACGGCGCAGCTCGCCGAGGCCAAGCAGGGCGTGTATCGCTTCAAGCTGCCGCGCTTCGAGCTGCCGGCAGGTGCCCGCTCGCGCTCCGCCAGCAGCGCCGCCATGCCGGCGTCCGTCGGCGCGCGTCCGGCGGTGCCCGCGGCTGCCACCGGGCTCAAGCCGGCTGCTGCCCCCGCGGTCTCTCCGGTGCGCATCGCGCCTCACTCGCGGCCCACCCCCGCAGCCACACCGGCGGCGGTGCGCGGGGGTCCTGCCTCTGCGCGCACTCCTGCGGCGCCCGCGGCTCGCTCTCCAGCTCCTGCTGCAGCGCCGGCAGCGGCGCGTCCGGCGGCGGCCAGCAGCGCGGCTCGCCCGGCGGCGGCCAGCAGCGCGGCTCGTCCTGCAGCGGCTGCTGCCACGCCAGCCGCGGCCCCCGTCGCGTCGCTCCGCTCCACCGCGGACACTGCCCGCAACAGCCCCGTTGCGGCGGCAGCCGCGGCTGCCGAGCCCGTGCGGCCGGCGCCGATCGTCTCCGCGAACGGCTCACCCGCACCGGTCACGCCGCGCTCCGGGCCACAGCCCACCGGCAGTGCCGCTGTCAGCCCTGTTCCAGCGAGCCGTGTTCCAGCGAGCCCTGTTCCAGCAAGCCCTCCCCCGGCGAGCCCTGTCGCCGCCAGCCCTGTCCCCGCAGCGGTCAAGCCAGCCTCACCCGAGCCGCCAGCGGCGGCAGCTGCAGCCAAGCCTGCGGCTGCACCCGTGGAGAAGCCCGCTGCCAAGGCTGCCGCTTCGCCCGCGCCTGCAGCCACACCTGCTCGCGACACAGCCGCGGGCGCCGCACGCCCGCGCCCCCGCACCGAAGGCCATGTCGAGCAAGAGAGCTCGTCACGCTACGGCTTGCTGGTGGTGCTGGCGCTCATCGCGGTGGCCGTGGTGGTCTGGGTTGCCCTCGGCTCGCCGCTGCCCAGGTAACCAAATGCATTGCAACGCTGGCAGCTCTCCCGGGCTGCCAGCGCGCGCACCTTCACAGCCTTCGAGCTCACACTCCGCTTCACAGCTCCCGCTGCGCGGAGCTCACGCCTCACGGCAGCAAGCCGTACGCGCGTGGCTGCGATGACTGCGCGCCAGGCCGCGCTCACTCGAGCTGCAAGTTGGACTCCAGCGTCCAGCCGCTGACCTGCTTGCCACGACGCTTGTACTCGATGCGCAGCCAGCTGCCCTGACGCCCGAGCACTGCCACGCGCTGCTTGCTCGGCAAGCGCGCCACCACCTTCTTGGACTCGGGCTTGGCCCAGACGCGTGCGCGATCGGGCGGCAAGTTCTGCCGCACCACGGCCTCGGACGGATCGTTCACCGCACGCGCGCTCGCGGGCTCGCTCGCTGCTGCTTCGGAGGTGGGCGCTACCTGCGCCGCGCCCGCCTCGTCGACAGCGGCGGGAGCGGGCTCGGGCGCAACGGGCAGCGCCTCCGCGCGCGGCGGCGTCTTCATCACCAGGTGGTAACCACTGGCGAACGAAGCCACAACCAGCCCACCGAAGCTGGCGAGCGCAAACAGGCCCAACCAAGCCGGAGAGAGCGTTGCGCGTGGAGTCATGGACACGCCAGACTAGCAGCTTCATGCCGGCGTTGGCTCTTGAAAGCGGGCTGCCGATCAGGTCAGCTACCGGCATGCCCGAGCTTTTGTCCGTTCACGGGCGTTGTCCGCGCTGCAGCCAGCTGCTCATCGTGCCTGCAGGGCAGCTGCAAAACGTGTTCCGCTGCGCTCGCTGTCAGTACCGCGCCGCTGCATCGGCGCTCGTGGAGGAGGCCCGCCGCTCGCCGCCACGACTGAGCGCACAGCGGCTGCCGCTCGGAGCCTTCGAAGAGGACACGGACGATCAGCACACGCGCGTGGTGCTTCCCGGCGGGCCTGATGACGAGTCGGAGCGTCCGCTGGATGCCATCCTGGTGCCGGACGGCTCGACCACGTCGCGGCCGCCGCCCCCGGCGGCAGCCATGTTGCAGCGCTTTGACCAGGGCGACAGCGAGCAGACGCGCCTGCACATGCCGGACTCGTTTGCTCCTGGCGCAGCGGCGCTGCACTCGTCCCGCCCAGCAGCCATGCCTTCAGCGCGCCCTGCGCCGATGCCTTCAGCGCGCCCCGCGCCCATGCCTTCGCCGATGCCTTCACCGCGTCCCGCGCCGATGCGCTCTGGCGCGCTGCCCAGCGGCATGGCGGGCGGCTCGGGGCGTAGCACGCGCGATGCCACCTTGCTGGGTGTTGCACCGGCGCCTGCCGGTCTGCCCCCTGCCGTGCCCACGCCGCTCACGCGCTTCGATCGCGCCGGCAACGATCCGGACGATCAGGCGACACGCCTGCACCTGCCCGACGCGCCGCTGGCCGCGCGAGAGCTGGCGCCCCCCGTCCAGCGGGATCAAACGCTGATCGGTGTTGCACCGTCCGCGGCCCGGGGCACGCCAGCGCAGCAGTTATCAGCGCAGCAGTTATCAGCGCAGCAACTCTCGGCGCCGCCGTCACCCCAGCTCGAGCGCTTCGATCAGGTGGCGGAGGACGCCGATGATCAGCACACCCGCCTGGTCGTGCCGATCGCGTACGAGGAGGACGCTGCGGCCGTGCCTGCGGCACCGGCAGCAGGGCCCGCTGCCGGCATGGTAGCGCCGCTGCTGCGCTCGCCGGTGGCCCCGCGTCCCGAGTCAGAGCCGGAGCTGCCGCTCACCGCCAGCCAGCGCTTCGGCCGCTTCTCGCTGCAGCTCAGCCGCTCTCTGGAGCACTGGCTGCACGAGCGACGCACGGCGCTGTTGCTCACCCTGGCCGCGCTCAGCGCGCTGGTCGGGCCCGCGCTGGATGCGCTGCTGGGCGGGCCGCGGCACGGGCCCACGGTGATCGTGAGCAACCTGGTGCTGTTCTTTCTGTGGACGCTCGGCTTCGCCTGGCTGGGCAAGCTGCGCAACGAGTGGGGCGCCTGGGATCCATCGCTGATCTGGTCGCGCTTCTCGACCTCGAGCCAGCTCATCCTGCAAGATCTGCAGAGCTTCACCCGCCAGCCCGTGGCGCTACGCTATCGAGTGGTGGGAGAGCTGGCCGGCGCGCTCGCCTTTGCGGCGCTGGCCATGGCCAGTGTGCTGACCATCTCGCAGCTGGTGTGGGGCTGGCCGGGCACCGGCGGCGGCCTCCTCACCGGGCGGGTCTGGGGCGGCGCGTTGCTGGCCATCTCCGTCATCGCGCTGCGCCGCGCCGAGAGCGTGCCGCCCGGCTTCGTGGCTCCGCAGGAGATCACCGCGCCCGCGGTGGCGCACTTCCCGGCCGTGCTCGATCTTTCCGTCCCGCTCAATTTGCCGAGCCCGAGTGGCATGACACCGCTGCATCAGGTGCTGGAGGTGCTGGCCGAGTGGGAGCCGCGGGAATGGCCCAACCAAGACAGCTACATCGCCGCGCTGGAGCGCCACTTTCTGCGGCGCATGGCCGGCGCCCACGTCGAGCGCGACCGCCGCCTGGGCACCGACCGCGCGGAGGCCACCGCGCACTTCGTGATCAACGAGAGCCTGCTGATCGAGGTGCTCCGCGGCTTCGACGCTGACACGGCCGAGCTGTTGGAGCTGCGCATGCGCGCGCTGGCCCGGGTGTGGCGCGGGAAGCCGGCGCTGATCGTGGCCTTCGACGCGCACCGCTCGGCCATGTTTGCCGGCGCCGGCACGCCGAAGCTGGAGGCGCTGCATCAAGCGTATCCCATGCTCACCGTGCGTATGCCCTCGGCCCACATGAGCTTGATCTGAGCCGGCGTCACCCGCGCCGGACCTGACCCAAAGCGGCACTGTAACGGCGACTGTAGGTGCGCGGCGCACGCCGCCCCAGCGCATTGCAGCAGGCGGGCGAGCGCCGGAAAGTGTTCCGGAGCGCAGCGCCGAGCCTTGGAGAGAGCGACGGTTGTTTGCTACGATGCGGAGCGCACAGCACGGGCACCGCGTGCGAACGGTGGTCTCCTTGGCACTGCTATGCCGGAGTGCTGTGCCGGAGTGTTGTGCCGGCGCTCAAACGGGCACCGGCGCAGCAGAAATGCTGTCTGCCTGTATCATCGGTGAGTCACGTTCCCGTGCTAAGCTCGTGCCTCGCGATGTTCAGCAATGCGGTTCAGCAACGAGTCGCGTTGCGGCGCGCTGCGCCATCCAGCGCACCTGAGGAATCGCTGCGGCCCCCGCCCTGGCCGCAGCCGGAGATGAAACAATGAAAATTGCTACGCAGTGCGCGCTCGCCAGCGGACTCGTGCTCGCCGGCATTGCCCACGCCTGCGCCACGCCGGTGGACATCGAGGGCTGCCAGCCCAACACCCCCGGCGCCCAGAACTGTGACGTGATCCTCGCTCAGGCATCCGACTTCGGAGATCCGGACGCCAGCGTACCCTTCGGACAAGGCGGCAACGCCGGCACCGACTCCAATCCCCCGCCAGGTAGCGCGGGCAGCAGCACCAATCCCCCGCCCGGCAGCGCCGGCAGCAGCGGCGGCAGTCCCCCCGTGGGCGGCAGCGCCGGCAATGGCTCAGCGGGCAGCGGCTCGGCAGGCAGTGGCTCTGCAGGCAGCGGCTCTGCAGGCAGTGGCGCCGGTGGGGCCGCAGGCGCGGGCGCAGGCGGCACCGGCAGCGCAGGTACGGGCAGCGCCGGCACCGGCTCCGGCGGCACCGGCTCACAGTCGAACTTCGACGTCGACTCCTGCGACCTACAGAACCAGACCGGCTGCGAAGAGTTCGCCTGCGCCACGGCTTGCCCGGCCGGCGGCGAGGGCAATTACTGCCGAACCAATTGCCCATTGATCGTGAACTGCGTGGCCACAACCCCGACCTGCATCACAGAAGCCGACCCGATGTGCGGAACCGCGTCGCAGAATCCGTATACGCCCAACGAGTGCACGGACGAGGTGAACAGCTCCGGCAGCCCCACGCAGGCCGGCACCCCCGCGAACGTCGCCCTCGCGCTGATTCAGTGTCTTTGTAGCGATCCACGACCCTAGTGCTCGCTGAGCGGCGTTCAGCGTTCGCTCGCCGGTGAGGGGGGTCGAGGGGGGCGAAGGGACGAGCGGGGCCGGACACGCTCCACGTCGGTGTGCGCTCCCGTCACGGGGACGTTCGAGTTGGGGGCTCGGCATCGAGCGGACACTGAGTGACACCAGGAAGGCCCGCTGTCAGAGCGGCAGTAAGCTGCTCGCTGCCGAGCCACTCCAGCCTTTCCGTCCTCTCGCGCAGGGACGCACAGCGGGCACATTCTCGCGCCACCAAGCGCCCGCGAGCACCGAGCCCTGCTCCGGAAACCCTGGACTCCTTGGCTCCTTGGCCCCTCGGATCCATTCCGGATCCCTCCGTAACGGCACCGTGCCCACCGTAGCTCGCATCCGGCTCCCTTCGACCCCTTCGACCCCCGCGACTCCTTCGACCCCGCCTCACACAATCCACTCACCAGCCGTTACTTTC
Source organism: Polyangiaceae bacterium (assembly GCA_025937895.1). Lineage (GTDB taxonomy): Bacteria > Myxococcota_A > Polyangia > Polyangiales > Polyangiaceae > SZUA-265. Next base: position 12,368 of record JAICQL010000112.1, read on the forward strand.
GCTGCGCCACGGCGCGCCAAATGGCACAATATCTGTGCCAAGCCGCCTGGCACACAGGTGGCTCGACGGGGGCCGGTAGGCCCGCAGGAGTTTCACAGCATGCGCACCTCCATCTTGCAGAGCCTGGTAGCAACGGAATCGGGGACGGGCTGCGAGCAGTGAAGGCGAGCGTTGATGCAACTGCGCGCGTTGCACTGCCGGCGCGCTACGAGGCGGTCTCGCGCCTGGGCCAGGGCGGCGCGGGTGAGGTCTGGGCCGTGCGGGATCGACACACTGGCAGGCGCTACGCGCTGAAGCTGCTGTCGGTCGACGCCAATGAGGGCGCGGCGGCGTCGTTGATCAAGGAGGCGGTGGCGCTCTCGGGTCTGGAGGGCCTGGGTGTGCCGCGGGTGATCAACTTCGGGCGCCTGCCGGATCAGTCGCGGCTGTACATGCTGCGTGAGCTGGTCGAGGGCACGAGCCTGCTGGAGCAGATCGACTCGGGCACGGACTCGCGCGTGTGCCTGAGCGCGCTGGCGCTGGCGGCGGAGAAGCTGACGCGCGTGCACCGCTCCGGTCTGTTGCACGGTGATATAAAGCCGGCCAACATCATCGTCGCGGCCGAGGGCAACGACGCCAACCTGGTGGATCTGGGGCTGGCAGAGCCGTTCCGCGAGCACGGCAGCCTGGCTCGCGGCCTCACCCCCAAATACGCCGCGCCAGAGCTGCTCGCTGGCGGCGCCCTGACGGTGCGCGCGGAGGTGCACGCGCTGGGCGTCACCCTGGCTGACATCCTGGACGCACCGGGCGCGCAGAGCGCGCTCGAGGCGAAGGAGCTGGAGCGGCTGCAGCTGGTGCACGCGCGTGCCACCGCTCGCGACCCTCAGGATCGGTATCCCTCCGCCGACGAGTTCGCAGCGGCCCTGCGCGGCTCCGCGCGCCTGCGCGACTCCACCGTGTCGCTGAACGGCGCGGGGCTCTGGCCGGTGATGGGCATCGACGCGGTGGCGGCTCGCCTCACGCGCGCGGCGCTGGACGCGGACGACGGCACCTGGATCGAGGTGACCGGCCCGGTCGGCGCGGGCAGGACCACGCTGATCACGCGCCTGGCCTGGTCGCTGGGTATCGAGGGCCTGCCGCTGGTATGGATCGATGACGCGCTGCTCGGTAATCCAGCCGCCGTCGAGAGCGAGATCGCCTCCCTGCCGGACGATCCCGAGGCGTGCCTGATCGTGGACGACTTCGATCGCCTGGATGCGGAGCGCGCCGCGCTGTGCGAGCGCGCCTGCGCGCGCGGGGTGCGGGTGATCGTCTCGCGGGTGGCGCCCAGTGAGCGCCCTCAGGCGCTGCGCTTCGAGGTGCCGCCGCTGCCCGATGCGGTGGCATCGGAGCTGGCGACGCGCGCGGTGCCATCGCTCACGCCCAAGGTCATCCAGCGGCTGCTCGACGTGTCGGGGCGGCGCCCGGGCGAGCTGCGCCGCCTGATCCAGCGCATCGCAGCCGCCACGGTGGTCTCGGAGCGAGACATCGAGCAGCTGCTGGGCAGCAGCGGGCGCGCCTCCGTCGCGCCGGACAGCCCGCTCGGTCAGGTGCAAGATCTGCTGGACCGCGGGCGCTTCAGCGACGCGCAGGTGCTGCTGGAGAGCGGCATCGAGGGCGACCCGGTGGGGCTGGCCACCGCGCGCGCGCGGCTGTGCATCGGCCTGGGCGAGTCGGAGCGAGCGCTCGAGATTTTGAACGAGGTGCGGCCGCTGGCCGAGGCGCGGCCCGACAGCGAGCGCGGGCGCAGCTATCGCTCGTGGCTGGCGCGAGCGTACATCAGCGTGCTCCAGCCCCTGGAGGCGCTGGCCCTGCTGGAGACACTGGACGGCTTGCCCGGACAGATCGGCGCCGAGGCACAGGTCTGGCGCGGGCTCGCGCTGTTTCACGCGGACAGGCCCGCAGAGGCGCTCGAGTGCCTGGAGGCGGTGCTGGCGCGCGCCCGCGCCGAGGGCCACGTGCGGGTGGAGGGGCTGGCCCTGGTCTGCATCGGCACTGCGCACCTGCACGCCGAGCGCAACGAAGAGGCGCGCGCCGCCTTCGAGCAAGCGCTGAGCGCGGCCGAGCGCGCCAGCGACGCCAGCACCCTGGCCACCGCGCAGCTCAACGTGGGCGTGCTGCTGCGCATGCGCAGCGATCTGGCCGGAGCCATCAAGCACTACGAGGCGGGCATCGACGCGGGGCGCCGCTCCGGACGGCTGAGCATCGTGCGGCTGTGCCTGGCCAACCTGGCCAACGCCGATCTGTACCTGGGGCGGCTGGAGCGCGCGCAGACCAGCATCGAAGAGCTGGAGCGCCAGCAGGCGCAGCTCGGCGCCTCCGGGCGCGCGCAGCTGGCGGGCCTCAAGGCAGATCTGCTGCGAGGCTCGGGCGACGTGCAGGGCGCGATCGCGCAGTACCGCGAGTGCGCCAAGCTCTTCGATCAGATTGCCGGGCGCTCCGACTCTGCGGCGGAGGCGCGCCTGTACGCGATCCTGCACACGCCGCTCGACGGTCAAGCCGACGTCGAGAGCCTGACCCGCGAGCTGGAGCTGTGCAGCAAGCAGCTCGGCAACTCGCCCACTCATCGCCCGGTGTACTTCCTGGCGCAGGCGCGGGTGGCGCGCCTCGCCAGGAATGATCTGGAGGCGCGCACCAGCCTGGAGCGCGCGCTGAACGAGGCCAAGGCCACTCAGCAGCCCGAGTGGGTGTGGCGCACCCTGGAGGCGCGCGCGGAGCTCGAGGCTGCCGCCGGCCAGTTCTTGACCGCGCAGCGCGATCGCGAGGCCGCTCTGCTGGTGCTGGAGGAGATCGCCGCACGCCTGCCGCAGGACCTGCGCGAGGTGTACTGGAACGACGAGCGGCGCAAGCGCCTGCGCGCGGATCTGCCCGTCGCGCGCCCGCCGCTCGAGCGCGATGCCGCGGTGGCGCGCACCGTGCGCTCCAGCTACGCGATCGCGCCGCTCTCCGAGACCACCCGCACCCCGCTGGAGCGCCGGCTCTCGCGCATCCTGGAGATCAACAGCGAGCTACTGGCGGAGTTCGATCTGGAGCGGCTGACGGTGCGCGTGATCGAATACGCCCTCGAGCTGCTGCACGCCGAGCGCGGCTTCGTGCTGCTGCGCCAGGAAGATGGCAGCCTGAGCGTGCACACCTCGCGCGATCTGCGTGGGGACGCCGTGCGCGCCGAGTTCTCGCGCTCGATCGCGCAGAAGGTGCTGGCCAGCAAGAAGCCGGTGGTCAGCCTCGACGCGCGGCGCGACGCCAGCATGCAGGGCTACGCCTCGGTGCACGCCCTGGCGCTGCAGGCCGTGGCCTGCGTGCCCATCCCGGGCCGCGCGGGCAAGCCGATCGGCGCGCTGTACATCGAGACGCGACTCTCGCCGGGCAACGAGTTCGAGCGTGAGCTGCCAACCCTGAGCGCCTTCGCCGATCAGGTGGGCCTGGCCATCGAGACGGCGCGGCTGGTCACCGAGAACGTGAACCGCGCGGCGGAGCTGGCCGAGACCAACGCCAAGCTGGAGGCCGCGCACGCGCGCCTGCACGAGCTCCTGGGTGACCGCACCGAGAAGCTGAAGGCAGCGCGCCGCAAGCTGCGCGACGCGCACGACACCCTGTATGGCCACTTCGGCTATCAGGGCATGGTCGGCACCAGCGCGGCCATGCGCCGGCTGTATTCGCTGATCGACAGGGTCAAGGACACCGACGTGCCGGTGCTGGTCTCCGGCGAGAGCGGCACCGGTAAAGAGGTGGCGGCCCGCGCCATCCACCGCGCCTCGCAGCGCAACAAGGAGCCCTTCCTCGGCATCAACTGCGGCGCCATCCCCGAGCACCTGCTGGAGAGCGAGCTGTTCGGGCACGTGCGCGGCGCCTTCACCGGCGCCGATCGCGAGCGCAAGGGGCTGATCCGCGAGGCCGGCGCCGGCACGGTGCTGCTCGACGAGATCGGCGAGATGCCGCACAAGATGCAGGCGGCGCTGCTGCGCGTACTGCAGGAGCGCAAGGTGCGCCCGGTGGGCGGCACCGTGGAGCAGGAGATCGAGTGCCGCTTCATCTTCGCCACCCATCGCAACCTGCGGCAGATGGTGGACGAGGGGAGGTTCCGCGAAGACCTGTACTACCGCATCGTGGTGGTGGAGCTCACCATCCCGGCGCTGCGCGAGCACGTGGAGGACATCGCTCCGCTCGTGGACTACTTCTTCGGGCTGTTCGCCGCCCGCTACAAGCGCGAGAAGAAGACGCTGAGCCGTGCTGCGCTGCGCCGCCTCGCCAGCTACGACTGGCCCGGCAACGTGCGCCAGCTGGAGCACGTGCTGCTCAACGCCTGGGTGCTCAGCGACGAGGAGGAGCTCGACGTGGACGATCTGGAGCTGCCCACCCCGCAAGGTGGCGAGAGGCTGCGCTCGTATGCTCCCGTCGTCTCCACCCACACCGCCGCGCCCGCTCCAGACGAGTCGGCCGTGCTGCCCTCGGCTCCCCCCTCCCCGCCCCGCCGCCAGTCACTGTCCTCACACCTCAAGGACGAGAAGGCCCGTATCACCGAGGCACTGGCCGCCTGCAACTGGAACCGGGTGCGCGCCGCAGAGATGCTGGGCATGCCGCGCCGCACCTTCTACCGGCGGCTCAAGCAGTATCACCTGCAGTGAGCCGCCGGCTCCGCTCACGCCTGCTCGCGGCTGCGCAGGCGGTACGCCACCTGCTTGAGCGGCGCATCGCCGGCAATCTTCTCCTGATCGCCGCGCTTCACGTTGGCCTCCACCACCTTCTGCAGCTGGTCGGCCACGGCGGCTGAGCCCTTGGGCGACAGGAAGTCGATGGCCTTGGAGGCGGTGAAGCGCACGGCGCCGTTGCTCACCGAGTCGATGCTGGAGACCAGGCTGTCGCGCAGCTTCTCGTTGCCGTACACGCCCAGCATGTATGCGGCCTTGATGCCTGCGAACTGTGCCTTGTCGGTCTGGTTGGCGCTCTTCGTGGTGGCGTCCAGGTAGCAGGCGCCGTCCTTGCCGCAGGCCTTCACCACGGCGGCGGCCTCGCCAAAGACCTGCTTCACCAGCTCGTTGCCGAACTTGTTGATGGCGCTGGACACGCTCGCCAGCTGATCGGCAGTCATCAGCTTGATGGCGGCCACCAGCAGCGCGGACTGCAGCTCCTCATCCTTCTTGGCGGCGGCCGTCTGCTGCAGCATCCAGGGCACCAGCTCCGGATCGAAGAAGGAGGTGGCGGCCTCGGCCAGCTGCGGCTTTGCTGCCTGGCCGGGCGGGATCACCGCGTCTTGCGAGAGCGAGGCGAAGCCAGTCTTGAAGGCTTGCTTGATCTCCGCGCTGGCTGGCAGCTTGGTCAGCTCGCGCAGGATGACGGCCTTGTTGGTCTCGTTCTGCGAGCTCTCTAGCGCGCTGATCAGCGCGGGCGCGGCCGAGGCGTGACCGATGGTGCCGAGCGCGATGGCGGCCGCGCGCACATGCGGCGCGTCGCTGGCGAGCAGCGCGCTGCCGCTGGCCTTGCGCGCCTTGCTGGCGGCCAGCTCCACCATCTCCTTGTCCTGCCCTTGCAGGATCTGGCTGGCGCGCTCCACGGCGGGTTTGCCGATCTTGACCAGGCTGATGTAGGCGTCCGCCTGCACGTTGGCCTTGCTCGGATCGAGAATCACGCGGAACAGCGCGTCGACCCCCTTGGGATCGCGGATCACCCCCAGCAGCTGCGCCGCGGTGGTCTGCCAGAACTGCTGGTTGCGGAACTCGCTGACCTTGGCCTTGTCTTGCTCGCCGGGGCCCGGCAGCTCCATCGGCGCGTCGAGCTTGTCGATCAGCTGTGGCGTCCAGCTCTTGTCCGCCATGGCCAGCATGGAGGTGTTGAGATCGCGGTACACCGGACCGCCCTCCTCCGAGTCGGCGCGAAGCTTGAGGAAGGCGCCGAGCAGCTTGTCGGAGACGGAGCTGAGCTTGAGATCGACGGCGGCGCGCGCGGCCCACTTCAGATCCTCACCGCCGCGCCCCTTCTCCGCGAACTCGCCGATGGCCTTGGTCAGCGCGGGCTCGGTGCGTGGATCACGCATGGTGGCGAGCAGCTTGATCAGGCGATGGCGCGTCTTCTCGTCCACGTTGTCGTATTGCTCGACGTACGTGTTGGTGAGCGGCACCACGATCTTCTCCGTCAGGGCTCGCAGCTCCGGCGAGTCACCGGACTGGCTGGCTCGGGTCGCAGCGTCTTCGTAGAACTGATCGAGCTGCTTGATGGCGCGCGCGCGCCAGCTGTTGTCGTTGAGCTTGTCGACCCAGTACTCGGGCTGGCTCTCATCCTGACAGCCCGTCAAGCTGAGCGCGCCGAGTGTACCTGCTGCCAGAGAGGCCGCGCCGAGGGCACCCGCACCCAGACTGGGCAGCGCCGTGCCGAAGACGAGGGCTCGGAGCAGGGAAATGGCGGCACGCCGAGTACGAAGCATGAGTTTCCTCCTGGGGGCACGGGCTGAGCAACAGCTTGGAAAAAAAAGGTAGGCTCGCCAGTGCTCGGGTGTCAACGAACCCTGGGCACCTAACGCGACGCATTACGCATTCATGCAAGTGAGCAGCGCCGCGTGCAGCGCGGGGTTGGCCACCAGCAGCCCGTGCTCGAGCTCCATCTCCCGAGCGCGATAGTCGAGCGCCTGCCCGCGCACATCACTAACGCGACCGCCCGCCGCGTGCACCAGGCCCTCCAGTGCGCAGGCGTCCCAGTGCTTGCCCGCGGCGCCCACGGCCAGATACGCATCCGCAGCGTCCTCTGCCACCTGCGCCCCCTTGAGGCCGGCGCTGCCCAGCGGCGTGATGAGCCGGGGCGAGATCGCGCGCAGCGCCGTGCTGAGCCGCTCGGAGCGCCGCGAGCGCGAGATGGTGACGCGCGCAGCCTGTGGCTCCGCGACTGCCCCCACCGAGATGCGCCGCTCGGCGCCGCCGGCGTCGCGGCGAAATGCACCAAGCCCCAGAGCTCCGTACCAGGTGGTGTCGCTGGCGGGGGCATGGATCACGCCCAGCCGCACGACATTCTCCACCAGCAGCCCGATCATGACCACAAACTGACCGTTGCGCGCCACGAACTCGCGGGTGCCGTCCAGCGGGTCCACGAAGAAGACGCGCTCGCGCTGACGGTAGTCTGCGTACGTCTCCTCCGGGCTCTCCTCCGCCACCAGCGCCGCCTCGGGGAACTCGGCCTGCAGCCGCCGGCAGATCAGCTCGTTGGCGGCTTTGTCCGCGTCGGTGACCGGGTCCCCTGGGCTCTTGTATTCGATCTGAAAGCCACCGGCGTAGATCGCGCGGATGGCTCGTCCCGCCTCGCTGGCGATGTCGCACAAGAGCGCCAGCTCTCTCCGAGTCGTCTCCAGCTGCCCGGCATCCGGGGTCTGACCGCTCACTTGCTGGCCCCCATGCGCGCCAGCTGCTCCCGCGCGCGCTGGGCGACGCCCGACGGCAGATAATCGGGGCCATTGCCAGCTTCACGCACCAGCTGATCCAGCTGGACGCGATTGCGCGGACCGATGACCGCGCTGCTGACCAGGGGGTTGGCGAGCACGAAGCGCAGCGCCGCCGAGCGCAGGGTCAGCACCTCGCCCCCGAGCATGCCCGAGACCACCGAGAGCTGGCGCAGGCGGCTGCGCAGCTGCTCCGTGGTCCAGCGCTCCTGCCGGTGATCGCCCGCGGCAAAGATCTTGTTGTCTGGCCACTGCCCGCAGAGCAGCCCGTACGAGAGCACCGAGCGCGCCAGCAGCGCCACCTGGCGCCCACCGTAGTCCAGCCCCTCGAGATCGCTGTGGCAGAAGATGTTGTAGGCCAGCTCCAGCACGTCGACCCCGGCCGCGAGCGCGGCTTGCGCCACCGGCGCGGAGCCGGCGCTCACGCCCCAGGCCGCGATCTTGCCTCCAGCCTTGAGCTCACCCAGCGCCGCGACCAGCTCGGCGCTCTGCTCCAGGGTCTGTACCGCGGGGTTATGCAAGAGCAGCACGTCGAGGCAGGAGCGCTGCAGCCGCTCGCAGCTCTCGCGGCAGCACTGCTGGATGTACTCGGGGTCGAAGCGCTTGCGCGCGGGCATGGATTTGAGATCCGTGCCCAGCTTGGTCGCAAAGCTCACGGCCGTATCGGCGCCGAGCAGCTTGCCCAGCCGCTGCTCCATGCTGCCCTTGCCGTAGACGTCCGCCGTCTCGTACAGGGTGATGCCGTAAGCGCGCGCGCGCTGGATGACCTCATCCTGCACGGCCTCACTCACGGGGCCGTAGCCATCTCCCGACAATCCCCAGGTGCCGAGCGCCAGCTCGGAGATGACTTTGCCGGGGGTAAAGGGCCTGGTGCGCATGCGTAGCGAGGCCCTCTAGTGCCATGAATCGGCGCTGGCGATGAGAATTTCGAGCGATTCGTGGCGCAGCGGCCCCAGCCTCCGCCGACCCGTCGACCAAACCCTACCGCCAGCAGTCCACCCAGAGCGGCGCCGCTCGCGCTCACTGCGAATAGATGAGCAGCGTATACGGCGGCAGCCCCACATTTCCGCTGTGCGGCATGTTCTGGTTGGGGCCGCCATCGGCGCTGGTGTCATACGTCTGGTGGCCGCCAAAGTCCTTGCTGTACCCCTGCCAGTCGCTGTTGAAGCGCAGGTACCAGGTGCCCGCACGGGGGAAGCCGACGTTGTAACTCTGGTACGGCTGGGTCGAGAAGTTGGCGACCACGACCACGTCGTCTCCCGGGCCACCGTTGCCCCAGCGATGAAACGCCATCACCTTCGCCGCGTTGTCCAGGTGAAACACGTTGATGTGCTGGCCGCACAGGCCCGCGGTGTTGCCGTGCAGGTTGCGCCGATAGCGGATCAGGTCGCGATACAGCGCGCGGATGCCGCCAAAGCGAGCTTGCTGGTGCCAGTCGAGCGGCGTCCGGTCCGTCCACGTCGTCCAGTCGAAGAACTCTTGCCCCTGGAAGAGCATCGGAATCCCGGGAGCCGTGAAGACCAGGCCGGCAGCCAGGGTCGAGCGCTTGCGAGCGATCCAGCTGTCCGCGTTGCCCCACCAGATCTTGTTGGGCAGGCGCCCCAGGTCGACGCCGTCCCGCACGGTCACCTCGTCGTGCGACTCCGAGTAGATCACGCGCTGGAACGCGTCGCCGTTGTAGCGGCGATACAGGCTGTCGCGCACCCGGAGCAGATCGCGGTCCTCGTCCCGCGCCTGCACCACGGCGTCCCTCACGGCGCCGAAGAACCCCGCGTCCCACTGGCTGTTACAGCCCGCCCCACCCGCGCCCGTCGAGCGGGTCAGCCACTCGTTATCCTGCAGATCTTCCGCGATCAGCAGCTTCCACGGCTGCGAGCCGTTCTTCTCGTTGGCGATCCACTGCAGCAGCTCCCAGCCCTGCGGAAGCTCGCCCCAGTCGTCGTGCTTGCGCACGGCCCTGCGAATGGCCACGGTGGAGTCCAGCCGCAGGCCGTCCACCTGGAACTCGTGCAGCCAGGTCATGGCGTTATCGCGCAGCAGCTGCCGCACCTGCGGGCGGCCGAAGTCCATGCGGTTGTCATCGCCGTACGGCGTCTGCGCGCGGCCGTCCTGGTAGAAGTAGATGCCCTGCCAGGGCTCGATGAACCAGCCGTCGAAGCGCTGCATGCACTGATCGAGGCCCTGGGGGCCGAGGTGGTTGTAGACCACGTCCAGGATGACCGCGATGCCACGGGCGTGCGCCTCGTCGATCAGGCGCTTGAAGGCGTGCGGCTCGCCGTAGCCGCCGTCCAGCGCAAACAGGAGCGCGGGGTTATAGCCCATCGAGGTTTCGGTATCGAAGTCTGACGCCGGCATGATCTCGATGGCGTTCACGCCGAGGTCACGCAGATCATCCAGCCCCTCCCGCAAGCTGTCGAAGGTGCCCGCCGGGCCTCCTGGCTCGTCGTTGAACGTGCCCACGTGCAGCTCGTAGATGACGAGCGAATTCCATGCCGGCATCTGGAATGGATGCAGCCAGAGGAAGCCGGGATCCGCGACCTCGGAGTTGCCGCGCGCGCTGGTGGCGGACTTGCCGTACGGATCCATCTTCCACGTCAGCTCGCCCCCGCCGCGCCGGGAGGCGAAGCGATATTCGCTGCCCGCGCTGACCCCGGGCACGAACACGGACCAGTATTCGCTGCCCGGACCAGAGCTCCCGTCGCGGCTCATGGCAATCAGCTCCCACGCCGGCGAGCTGAAGCTCCCGGTCACGAACACCTCGTCGGCGAACGGTGCCCAGACGCGGAAGCTGCAGCCCCCCGCGACCAGATCGGCCCCCATGCCTGGATGCGGGCTGGGCCTGACCGCGGTCGGGACCGCGGCGCTCGCCGCTCGGGCCAAAGACGGTACGGCAGTCACCAGATCCATGCTCTCTCTCCCTCCGGGCGTGTGCTCGCCCCGCGCACAGCTGATCAACGGCGCTGCTCGTGCTCCGCGCGAGCAGTGTCCCTGACAGACGAGGGCGGTTTGACCCGGTCGCGCCCGGACTTCGCCGGCCAGCCCCGGCTGGCCTGGAGCAGCGGGAAAGCCCGGGGGTTACCCGTCGCCGCCCGGCAAGCCGAGCGGGTTGAGCGCCGCCGCGCCCACCCCCGGCGGAGCCGCGCCCGTGAACGCCACCAGCGAGGACGCGCGCTGGCGGACCCTCTGCCAGGCGTGCCGCGCGCCGAGCCTGCTCATGTGAAAGCCATCCGCGAGACGCAGGCGCTTGCCCCGCCCCCGCAGCTCCGCCACCCCCGCCGAGGTGGCGATGGCCTGCGCGCAGCTGACCCCACGAGCCGCCTGCTGCTGCAGCCGGCGAATGCGGGTCAGCTTGCGCTCCAGGCTGGGCTTGGCCACCGCCGCCGGCAACATCACCACGGCGTGCCGCGCTCCTCGCTCACAGATCGAGCGGAACAGCTGGCGCGCGCGCCGCTGATACACCTCGTCCCAGCGCGGGTCTCGCCAGGAGAGCCAGCGCTTGCCGTCTTTGCCTCGCTCGCCGGGGCGCAGCCACAACGACTGGCCGTCGTTCACCCCCACGTACACGAGCACGGCGAAGGTGTCCTGGCTGATGGGCACCTCATCCACCACCCGCTGGAAGTCACGAAAGTCGGGCCGAGCCAGCCCGGCGGACACCACCCCGCGGCGCGTGACCGCAAAGCCCCAGCGCTCGAGATCCGCGGCGATGATGCGGCCGAACGAGCCCTTCACCGACGAGGAGCCCACGATCACCGCCTGCTTCGCCTGCCGGCGCTCGCGGCCCGCGGCGCTGCCCTTGCCCGGCTCTGGCGCCTGAGCCTGCGCGGAGCCGCGCGCCGGGGGCCGCCCCCGTTGCTCGGCAGCAACTCGCGCCGTGCCCAGGGTCAGCCCAGCCAGCACGACACCGAGGAGCACCAGGCGCCAGCGAGGTCGTTCCATATGGCCGCGCTAGCACGCCCCGCTAAAGTCGCAAAGCCGCCGGGGCTCATTCCAGTGCCGGTTCCATATCGTTGCAATTGCAACTACATGATCTGGTGCACCGCAGCGGGGCAGCGGCGCTGCTGGGGAATTTGTCCCCGCAAAACTGGGAGAGATGCTCATGTCAGACTTGACCCTGCAAGATTTCACACCGTGGGCTCGCCAGCTCCTCGTGGCAGCTCCGGCGGCGCTCGCCATCGTGATCGGCGCGCTGCTCCTGAACCTGGTGCTGAGCCGTGGCCTGCGCTTGCTCGCCCAGCGGCTGCGGTACGAGCCCTACAAGCTGGCGCCCATCGGCAGGGTCGCCCGCACCATCCTCAACGGCGGCGCGCTGGTCTTGCTGCTGGGCATCCTGGGTTTCAACATCGGCGGCCTTTGGGCGATGCTGGCCACGGTGGTGGGCATGATCGCCATCGGCTTCGTCGCCGTGTGGAGTGTGCTCAGCAACACCCTGTGCACCTTGATCATCCTGATCTACCGCCCCTTCGAGGTGGGTGACGAGCTGGAGCTGGCGGGCGAGCCGGTGCAGGGCAAGGTGGTGGACCTGAACTTCATCTACACCACCTTGCACGCGGCAGACGGCAGCCTGCTGCAGGTTCCGAACAACCTCTTCCTGCAGAAGGTCATCCGGCGCCGGCCCGGTGCCGCCGGCATCTCGCTCTCGGAGCAGCTGGGCGCGAAGGAGCCGGCGCGCGTCTGAGCGCACCGGGCAAGACAAGCGCAGCGCGGGGAGCCTGACGAGGCCTAGCGTGCCAGCCAGCGGCTGAGGAAGCTGACGATGAGCCAGAGCACCAGGAGCCCGGCGACGATCCACATGGCGTGAGCGCGCAGCCAGCGCGCTCCGCTGCGGCGTGGCTTGAAGTCTGCCAGCAGGTGATCGAGCCCGAGCTCCTCCGCCAGCGGCGGCGCTGCGTGCGAGCTCTGCGCATTGCGCGCGGAGCGCGGGGTCAGCTCGAACTCGAACGGCTCCGACTCGAGCAGCTGCCCCTCTGCCCTGCCGCCCCGCGCGCGCGAGCTGGCAGGCGCAGCGCGCGAGCTGGCAGGCGCAGCGCGCGAGCTGGCAGCCGCAGCGCGCGAGCTGGCAGCCGCAGCGCGCGAGCTGGCAGCCGACGGACGCGAAGCTAACCGGCGCGAGGACGGCGGCGGCTCGGAGGAGCGCTCCGCCAGCAAGCGCTCCGGATCGAAGGCAGCGTCCTCGGCATACGGCGCCGGAGGCAGCTGAGACTCACGCACGGCACGCTCCAGCCCCAGATCTGCCGGTGGCTCTGGCTGGGTCATGGCACGCGCCGCAGCGAGCAGCGCAACCGTGGGTACGGGCGTGGTGATGACGTCTCGCTCCGGCGCAGCCAAGCTCTTACCTCCACTGCCAGCGGGTCGGAGCCGCAGCCCCGAGCCGTCATTTCCGTCGTTGTCCCAGCCGCCGCTGTCCCAGCGCCAGGGCTGAGGGGGTGTCTTCGTTCCGAGAGCCATATGGATGGATCCGCTGCCCCCTGCTGCCTTCATGCAAGCACTCGCGCCGCCCGGCGAATGTGCTCCTCCACGTTCAGCCCGTTGGGGCACGCCGCGGAGGCGCGGGACAGATCCACGCCGTCGAGGTTGCGAGCGGCCTCCGGCAGCGCCTGGTACAGCGCGCGTGCCGCCTGCTGCTTGCCGTAGCTGTCGTGGTACATCAAATAGCGGAGCGTGGTGGCCACCGGGATGGGCGCGTCGA
>JAICQL010000424.1 GCA_025937895.1 Polyangiaceae bacterium
GGCTCCGCCCGGGACTCTGCCCCGTGCTGGCGTAGTGATGCGCGAGCCGCCGCCAGGGTTCCAGCTCGGTACTGACCCCGCCGGGATGCCGCTCGGCCCGAGCGCGACTGTGGCGAAAGCCGGCACGAATCCGGGACAGCGCGTACTAATATACGTAAAACTGGCCATGGGAGGCTGCTGCGGATGAGCTATGAGCACCGGAGGGCGATGGGCGAAGGCGCTCACGTCGTTACACCCCAACCCGCCGTCGCGTGCGTGCCCATCAGCTCCCGGCGTGGCTTCTTGACCGAGTCGCTCGCCCTGGGCGCCGCGCTCCTCGCCTGGCAGGTGGGTGTTCCACGTGCCGCGAGCGCGGCCGAACCGAAGGCGGCTGCAGGTGCTCGGCCCTTCAAGATTTCTCTGGCGCAGTGGTCCCTGCATCGCGAGCTGCAAGCGGCACGGCTCGACCCGCTGGACTTCCCCAAGGTTGCAAACGGTTTCGGGATCGACGCGGTTGAATATGCGAGTCAATTCTACCGTGGCAAGGCGACCAACCGCACGTTCCTGGCGGAGCTGAAGCGCCGCGCGGCCGGGGAGGGTGTGTGGAGCTTGCTGATCGCCGTCGATGGGGAGGGGGACCTGGGCGCGCGCGAGCGCAAGGCGCGGCGCCGTGCGGTGGAAGGGTACAAGAAGTGGGTCGACGCGGCCGCGTTTCTCGGCTGCCACGCCATCCGGGTCAGCGTGGGTAACTCCAAGGCGGCCCAGAGCGCCGGTGAGGACGATCTGGCGAACTGGACCGCGGAGGGCTTGCGGAAGCTGGCGGAATTCAGCGGCGGGCGCGGGGTGGACGTGCTGGTCGAGAACGAGGGCGGCCTGGCCTCCCGGGGTAGCTGGCTCAGCGAAGTGCTGAACGCGGTCCATCATCCTCGCTGTGGCAGCTTGCCCGATTTTGGCGGCTTCGATCTACCGGGCGGTGAGGGGCAGGATCGCTACAAGGGTGTGCGAGAGCTGATGCCCTTTGCCCGCGCCGTCAACGCGCGGGCGCGCGACTTCGATGAGCGCGGTGAAGAGACGAAGATCAACTTTGCACAGATGCTCGAGATCGTGACCACGGCCGGCTATCACGGTTACGTGGGCATAAAATATGACGGCGAGCGCCTGAGCGAGCGGGCCGGCATCGAGCGCACCAAGGCTCTGCTGGAGCGAGCTCGCGAGCAGCTCGGCGCGCGGCACGAGCGGCGCGGCTGAGCAGCTCGGCGCGCGGCACGAGCGGCGCGGCTGAGCAGCTCGGCGCGCGGCACGAGTGGCGCGGCTGAGCAGCTCGGCGGATCAGCGGATGCCGGGCGCGCAGAACACGTTTGACACGATGGACGTGTTGTTCCTGCCCTCGGTGCACTCGCGCAGCGAGCTGCTGGGATCCGCCAGCACGGCCACGTTCAGGCCGGGCGCCGTCGGTGGCACACCTACGTCACACGTGATCGACTCGCAGCGACCGGGCCGCAGCGCGGCTTTGTTGGTGACATCGCAGAGCAGGTTGGTGGTCTGCTCCGCCTGCGCCAGCGCCAC
>JAICQL010000215.1 GCA_025937895.1 Polyangiaceae bacterium
GAGCTGGCAAAGGGCACCGCAAGGAGGGGCTTACTCTAGTCGCAGCGTATGCAACGGTGGACGGGCCCAATGGCCGCTCCAGCGCCGCGAGCCCCATGGTGTGAGGAGGTGGGCGATGGGTGGCGATCCGCGACGATCGCGGCATACAAAAAGTTTGCGCTTTGCAGCGGGGTTTGAAACCCTCCGCGCATGCTCCTCCAGGCGCCCGGTGGCGCGCTCCGACAGGGACGAGGGATCTGCTGGTCATGCCTCGTCTGGCCAGGCTGAAATCCGAGCGTTTTAGGCTCGATGCGGTGTCGGAAACCAGCGGTTATGATACCAGCCATTGTGATTCAGCCATTGTGATATCGAGGAGCGGTGAGTCGTAATCTCCAACAGAGCCTGCAGCGGCTGTACGGGTTGCTCCATCGCGGCAAGCAGTTCGGGCTCGAGCGTATGCAGAGAGCGTGCGCCGATTTTGGCCATCCGGAGCGCAGCTTTCGAGCGATTCACGTCGGCGGCACCAACGGTAAGGGCAGCGTGTGCGCGTTCACGGCCTCGATGCTGCGCGCCCACGGCAAGCGAGTGGGGCTCTTCACGTCGCCGCACCTCAACCGCTTTGCGGAGCGCATCCAGATCGATGGCGCCCCCATCGCAGATGACGTGCTGGCGCGCCTGATCGAAGAGGTGATGGACCGCGCGCCAGATCTCACCTTCTTCGAGACCTCCACGCTGCTGGCGTTCCTCGCCTTCCGCGAGGCCAAGGTCGACTGGGGCGTGCTGGAGGTCGGCCTCGGAGGGCGCCTGGACGCGACTAACGTGATCCCGCCCCCGGTAGTGGCCGCCATCACGCGCGTCTCCTTCGATCACATGGACGTGCTAGGCAACACCTTGAGCGAGATCGCGCGGGAGAAAGCCGGCATCATCAAGGCCGGCAGCAAGGTGGTCGTGGGCCGCCTGCATCCCGACGCGCAGGTGGAGGTGGAGCGGCGCTGTGCGGAGGTCGGGGCGGAGCTGCTGCCGCTGGGTGACGCGGAGCCGTACCAGGGCGCGCAGCTCGCGTATCCGCGCATCGCCATGTATGGCACCAACC
Source organism: Polyangiaceae bacterium (assembly GCA_025937895.1). Taxonomy (GTDB): domain Bacteria; phylum Myxococcota_A; class Polyangia; order Polyangiales; family Polyangiaceae; genus SZUA-265. The sequence continues at coordinate 1,073 of JAICQL010000215.1, forward strand.
TGGCCGTCTCCACCACGATTGCCCGCGCCCTGGGGGTCAGCCCCGACGCGATGGCGCTGGGCGTGGAGACCGCGGTGTGGCCCGGCCGAAATGAGCTGCTGCACCGCAGCGGTCAGGAGCTCACCCTGCTCGACTGCGCGCACAATCCGGATGCCGCCGTGTGCCTCTCGCACATCATCGATTCCAGCCTGGCCGGCGGCGCGGGCACTCGCGCCGACGTCGCGCTGGTGTTCGGCGCCATCCAGAGCAAAAACTGGAAGAGCATGCTCGATCGGCTGGATCACAGCGCCGCGCACCGCTTCTACGTGCCGCCCCCGGTGAGCGGCGCGGTCGATCCGGCGGAGATGGTTCGCCACTACCCCGGACGCATCTACTCGGACGTCGGACGTGCCATCGAGGGGGCGCGCGCCAAGGTGGGGCCGCAGGGGTTGGTGGTGGTCACCGGCTCCTGCTTCCTGGTCGGCGCGGCACGAGCGGTCTTACTCAATCTCGAGACCGATCCGCCTGCAGACTCATGAATGACGAGAGCCGGCGCACGCCGCTGGAAGCCGTATCATTGCCACCGTCACTGCCGGCGCCCTCGCGGGCCCCCACCGTGCGCAAGCTGTTTGGCACCGACGGGATCCGCGGGCTCGCCAACAGTGAGCCGATGACCCCGGAGCTGGCGCTGAGCCTGGGGCGCGCCATCGCCTGGGTCGCCGGGAAAGAGGGCAGCCTGGCGCCGCGCATCGTGATCGGCAAAGACACGCGGCTGAGCGGCTACATGCTGGAGACGGCGCTGGCCTCGGGCATCTGCGCCATGGGCGGCACCGTGCTGCTCTCCGGGCCCATCCCCACTCCGGCGGTGGCCAACCTGACCCACAGCATGCGCGCCGACGCCGGCGTTGTCATCAGCGCCAGCCACAATCCCTTCCAGGACAACGGCATCAAGCTGTTCGGGCCCGACGGCTTCAAGCTACCCGACGAGCAAGAAGCGGCCATCGAGGCGCTCCTGGTCAACGACGCGCTGGACCAGAACCGCTGCACCGGCGACCGCGTGGGGCGCGCGGAGCGCATCGGCGACGCTGCCGGCCGCTACATCGTCTACGCCAAGAACACGTTCCCCAAGGAGCTTACCTTGCGCGGGCTGCGCATCGTGGTGGACGCCGCGCACGGCGCTGCCTATCGGGTGGCCCCCGCCGTGTTCTCCGAGCTGGGCGCGACGGTGTTCAGCCTCGGCTGCAAGCCGAACGGCACGAACATCAACAAGGAGTGCGGCGCGCTCCACCCCGAGCACATGGCCAAGGAGGTGGTGCGGCGCAAGGCGCACCTGGGGGTTGCGCTCGATGGTGACGCCGATCGCCTGATCATCGTGGACGAGACGGGCGCCGTGGTCGATGGCGACGCAGTGATGGCCCTGTGCGCCACGCGCATGTTGCGAGCGGAGCGCCTGCCGAAGAAGACGCTGGTGGCCACCGTGATGAGCAACATGGGCCTGGAGCTGGCGCTGGAGCAGGCCGGCGGCAGGCTGCAGCGAACGCCTGTGGGCGACCGCTACGTGGTCGAGGAGATGAAGCGGCAGGGCTGCACCTTCGGTGGTGAGCAGTCGGGGCACCTGATCTTCCTGGAGCACACCACCACCGGTGATGGTGTGGTGGCCGCGCTGCAGGTGCTGGCCATCATGGTGCGCGAGGAGCGCCCGTTGAGCGAGCTGGCTCGCGTGATGACACGCATGCCGCAGGTGCTGGAGAGCGTGCAGCTGCCCTCGCGCAAGCCACTGGAGGAGATGCCCCAGCTCAAGCAGGAGATCGCCCGCGCCGAGCAGTCGCTGGGCAAACGCGGTCGGGTGCTGGTGCGCTGGAGCGGCACGGAGGCCAAGCTGCGCGTGATGGTGGAAGGCCCGGATCACGACCAGATCACCGGCTTCGTGCAGAGCATGACGGAAGCGGCGCGGCTCGACACGCAGGCAGCGTCATGACGGCGGGGCAGAGCCCCAGCTCGACTCAGAGCGCGGCGCGCGCCGCACGCGAGGAGCTGGCGAAGCTCGGGCCTGCCCAGCTCGCCGGGCAGCTCCTGGTGGTGGGCTATGAGGGCAAGGAGCTGCCCGCCGAGCTGCGGCGTGCCCTCACGGCGGGCGAGCGCGCGGGGGTGATCCTGTTCCGTCGCAATTTCACCCCGGGCTTTGACGGCCTGTGCCAGCTGCAGCAGCTCTGCCGGGAGATCGGCTCGCTCGCGCCGGCGCAGCTGCCGCCGCTCATCACCATCGACGAGGAGGGCGGGCGGGTGGCGCGGCTGGAGCCCCCGGCGCTGAAGCTGCCCCCGCTGCGCCGCATTGCGGACCTCGATGATCCGGCGCTGCTCGAGCGAGTGGGCAGAATCGTCGGCAGCGAGCTGGCTTGCCTTGGTCTGACCATGAACTTCGCGCCGGTGGTCGACGTGGACACCAACCCGGCCAACCCCGTGATCGGCGATCGCGCCTTCTCGCACGAGCCTGGGCACGTGGTGACGCGGGCGGCAGCCTACATGCGCGGGCTGCGCGCGGGCGGCGTGCACAATTGCCTCAAGCACTTTCCGGGGCACGGCGACACGCTGCTCGACAGCCACCTGGCGCTGCCCACCGTGGCACATGCGCGCGAGCGTCTGGAGGAGGTCGAGCTCCTGCCCTTTCGCCGCCTGGCCTCGCAGGCGGACAGCATGATGACCGCGCACGTGGTGTATCCGGCGCTGGATCCCGGGCGCGCCGCCACGCTCAGCCCGCGCATCTGCAGCGAGCTGCTGCGCGGCCAGCTGGGGTTCGAGGGTGTGCTCTTCTCCGATGATCTGGAGATGCAGGCCATCGCCGGGCACGCAGCGCCCGAGAGCTCGGCGCCCGAGGCGCTGCTGGCGGGCTGCGATATCTTGCTGGTGTGCAGCAAGGCCGATGCAGCGGAGCGCGTGCACGCGGCCTTGTGCGAGCGCATCGCGGACGACGGCGCATTCCGCGGGCGCTGCGAGCAGGCGGCGGCGCGCTCGCTCGTGCTCCGGCGTGGGCGCCGGCCCCAGCCCGGGACCGCGGAGGACCTGTCGGCGCTGCTGCGCGGTCCGGTGGCTACGCTCGAGGCGGAGCTGGCGCGGCGTCTCTCCCCGCTCGCCTAGCGCTCGCTCTGGTGCCGCTCGCTCTGGTGCCGCTCGCTCTGGCGCCGCTCACTCGCCGAACGGCAAATCCATCTGCTCGGCTGCCGTCTTCGGCTTGCTCTTCGGCTCGGCGCGATCGAGCAGCTGCTCTTCCCGCGCGATGTCCGCCAGGATCACTTCCTCATTGTCGTAGGCGAAGGCGAGCGCATCCAGGATCTTGGCCGGGCCGAGCCGTGGAAAGCGCTTCAGCAGCGTGTCCACGCTCACGCCCTTGCGATAGAAGGCCCACAGCCGGCGTACGGGCACGCGCGAGCCCACGACGTGCGGGCTGCCTCCCAGCACGTTCTTGTCCACGCGCACGTGAGGGTGCGGGACGAGAACGATGGGTAGCTCGAGGCGCGGCGCTTCGGACACGGTGATCGCTCACTAGTGTAGAGAAGCTCCCGGCAAAGCGCCAGTCGCTGGCGGCTCAGGCTGCGGGAAGCGTTCCACCGCGGGTACCCCGCCCGCGCTGATGGCGCGCTCGTGCTCGCGAAAGCTGCGACTGAACACATGGCGCTTGCCCGGTCCTGCCACGAAGAAGAAGTACGGTGTCTTCGGCGGATTGAGCACCGCTTCGAGCGCTGCTTCGCTGGGGCTGGCGATTGGCCCTGGTGGCAAGCCAGGGTGCTTGTAGGTGTTGTATGGATTGGTGGCGTCGCGCAACATCGCCGGCGAGATGATGCCCGAATACGTCGTGCAGGTCGCGATCTGCGCACGGGCGAGCAGGCACCCGTAGCCGGCGGTCGGGTCTGATTGCAACATCTGCTTCGGCCGGAAGCTCTCGTCATCGAGACGGTTGAAGAACACGCTGGCGATGTTGCCGTGCTCGTCGCGCGAGCCAGCCTCCTTCTCCACGATCGAGGCCAGGATCACGAACTGATGGAGCCCCCAGCCGTTGCCGAGCTCGCGCTCGCGCAGGCGCTCGGCGTGGCGCTCGGCGAGCCGTCGATAGCGGCCGTGCGCTTCCTTCACCAGGGTACGCAGCACCTGCTCGGCGTCGCTGTCGACGTACAGATCATACGTGGCGGGGAACAGATAGCCCTCCGCCGAGACGCCGGGGACACCCAGCTCGGCGAGCAGCGGCGTGCTCTGACTCGCCGCGAGGAATGCCTCGCGCGAGGTGACCTCGCGCTCGCGCAGGCGGGCGGCCACTTGAAACTGATTGAAGCCCTCCGGGATGGTCACCCTGGCGGGGGGCCGCGCGCGGCTCCGGATCAAGCGCGCGGCGAGGGCTGCCGGGCTGAGCCCGGGACGCAGCAGGTGCAGGCCCGGCTGCACCGCATGCTCGTGGCGCGCCAGGCGCAGGTACCAGCCGAACAGAGTGGGCTGGCGCACCACGCCGACCCGCGCCAGCTCGCGGCAGAGTTGCTCCACGCTCAGGCCGGGCGGGATCTGCATCTCGATCACGTCGCCTTGCAGGCTCGGGCCACGGCTCCACGACCACAGCGCGCCAGCGGCAGCCAGCAACAGCAGCAACACCAGCCCGCCCGCGGCCAGCCGCTTGCGACCCGTGCTGCTGCGCCCCGAGCGGCGCTTGCGAGCGGGCGGCGGGCGTGAGCCGCGGTGTCGCGTCATCCGCTCCTCGCCGGCCTCGCGTCGAGCCAGCTCTGCAGCAGCACCGCCGCGGCGGCGCTGTCGACGCGCTCGCGGCGGTCGCGGGCGGAGTGCCCGCCCTCCTGTAGCCGCTGGTGCGCCTGGCGGGTGCTGAGCCACTCGTCGCACAGCTCGACGGCCACTCCCGTGCGCTGCCCCAGCACCTGCGCAAATTGCCGCGCCTCGCGCGCCGGCCGACCCTCGGAGCCATCCAGCTGCCTGGGTAGGCCCACCAGGAAGCGCTCGATGCCCTCCTCTGTGGCGAACGTCGCCAGGGCATCGAGCAGCGCCTTGCGCGAGCTACCCGGCAAGAACGGCCGTGGGTGTGCCAGCATCCCGAGCTCATCGGAAACGGCAATTCCCACGCGCACCTTACCCAGATCGATGGCCGCTACACGCATCACGGCGACCATACTGCGCGCCACGCAGGCCATCGCAGGAATCGCGACGCCGAGCAAGCCGGCTCAATGGTCGAGGGGTTCGTCCGACGGGCTTTCCTGTTGGCCGGTTCCAGCTTGACCTGTTCGCGCGCAGCGAGCATAAGCGCTCGGTCGCCGTTGCTCGATCGTCTCGCACGCGCGGCCCCGTCGAACCCCGCCATGTCGTTCCGTGCCGCCCGCGTCCGAGCTGCTGCGCTGGCTTGGATTGCGGCGTCGCTATGCGCGCCGCTGGCCTCCGCGCAGGACTCGTTTGGCAGTGACATGGTCGCGCCCGTGCCGAGCAGGCCGGGAGCAGGCCCGTCGCGCTCCAAGCCCAGTCGCCCCAAAGATATGCCCGAGACCCACGCGGCTTCGGGCGCCGGGGATCACCTGATCCCGCCCGGGGGTGAGCCCACGCTGCCCGACAACCCGCTGGAGCTCTCGGGCTCCGTCGCGGAGCGCATCGGCAGCGACGGCGCGCTCGATGAGCCCGAGGTGGAGTTGGGCGGCAGCCTGCGCCGCCGCTTCTACGGTGTGCTGTACGAGGAGTCGGAGCAGCAGAGCGGCTATCGCTTTCGCACCAGCTTCCCGCCGTTCTGGTTCGAGCGGGTGCAGCCCAGCCTGAAGGATCCCAGTCAGCCCGATCGCGCGTCGCTGTTCGGCCTGTACTACAACCGGCGCAGCGCCGAGCACGCGGACGACGTGCTGTTTCCGGTGTTCTGGAACCTGCGTGACGTGGAGAGCCGCACCACCGTGGTGGGGCCCTGGGTGCAGCGGGTGGCGCCCGATCGCGGTGATCACTGGCTGGCGCCGCTGTATTTTTGGGGGCGGCGCCCTGGTGGCGGGTACCTGATCCTGCCGCCGCTGCTCAGCTACTTCAACCACGACGCTGACAGCGGCTTTAACCTGATCGGCCCGGCCTTCTGCCGCTGGAAGGGCGGCGGTAGCTGCTTCGGCGAGGGCGTGACGGACGTGGATCGCGGCCTGGCGCCGCTGTACTTCGCCGGGCGCGACGAGGAGAGCGAATACCGCCTCATCCCCCCGCTCCTGCACTACCACTCCCAGGATCTACGGGAGGGCTCCAGCCTCGACCTGTGGGGCCCGGTGTACCGCAAGCACACCGAGTCGCGGGACGCCTTGCACGTCTTTCCGCTCTACTGGAGCCTGTGGGGCGAAGACGAGCGGCACACCACCTTGCTGCCGTTCTTTCACTACGGTCACAAGGGCTCGGCTTCGCTGTTCGTCAACCCGCTCTTTCTCACCGCCAAGAGTGAGCTCGGCTACAGCACGTTCGTCACCTGGGGTTACGCCCGCTACCGCGGCAAGACGGAGCTGGACATGTACACCCCGCTCTACTGGGACTACCGCGATCCCGAGATCGGGCTGGAGCAGAAGCTGCTCTTTCCCTTCTACTTCAGCCGGGTGAGCCCGCGCGAGAACACGCACGTGTTGTTCCCGCTGTTCGCCAACATCGAGCGCCGGGGCCTGAGCGAGAGTACCTGGGTCACGCCCTTCTTCCAGCACTCCACCGACCTGCGCGGCTGGTCGACGAACATCTACCCCTTCTTCTTCGTCGGTCGCGATGGCTTCGACACCCACACGGTGATCGCGCCCTTCTTCTGGGACTTTGCCAGCCGCGGCTCGCGCACGACCATCGGCTTCCCGATCTACTGGCGCTTTGCCGAGGAAAACCAGGTGAGCCAGCTGATCGGCAATGTGTACTATTCCGAGCACAAGGGCCGGCAGGGCCTCGACTGGCAGCTGCACATCTTCCCGCTCTTCTCGTACGGCGAGACGCCCGACGGGCACTTCTGGAACGTGTTGTACGGGCTGGCGGGTTACGAGCGGCGCGGTAGCATGACCAAGCTCCGCACCTTCTGGGTGCCCATCCCCCTGTCCAACTGAGGTTTTCCGCTTCAGGTGCCGCCCGCTCGGCCTGCTGCGGGCGGCTACGAGGTCCGATGCAGCTCACCATCAACGGCGAAGTTCGCGACGTGCCCGAAGGGCTCAGTCTCTCGGGCTTGCTCGAGCACCTGGCGCTCACCGACGGTCCCGTGGCGATCGAGCGCAACCGTGAGGTCGTGCCGCGCCGCGAGCACGGCAACGTGCTCATCCAGCCCGGCGACGTGCTCGAGATCGTACAGTTCGTCGGCGGCGGCTGACTCCGGCGCTCGGCGTAGCCGGCGCTTTGTGTTCGATGTATTCGCGCTCGATGTATTTGTGCTCAATGTATTTGCGCTCAATGTATTTGCGCTCAATGTATTTGCGCTCAATGTATTTGCGCTCAATGTAACAGCGGCAGGGCGCGGTGGCCGCTGCGGCGGGTTGCGGCCCGGGGCTCCAGCTCTGCCGTCGGTGCTGCGGCGCCGGCGCTCCCGCTCTCACCCTCCGCGGCGAGCAGCGCGCGATCGGTGGGCGTGCCGCGCAGCGAATGCTTGAAGGCCTCCGCGATCGTGACCTCCACGAGCTTGCCCGTCACGTCCCGCGCTGCCTGCAGGTGCACGATCTCGTTTCGCTCGGTGCGACCCGTGTAGCCCCCGCGCTCCCCAGGGCCCTCCACCAGCACCTGCTCGGTGCGCCCCACCAGGCGCGCCAGGTGCGCCGCACGCTGCCCCTCGCTCAGCTCGAACAGCTGCGCCAGGCGCTCCGACTTCTCCTCCTCACTGACGTCGTCGCCCAGCTTGAGCGCGGGAGTGAATGGCCGCGGCGAGTACTTGAAACCGAAGACGCTGACGAAGCCGACCTCGCGCACGAGCTCCAGGGTCAGCGCGAAATCCTCGCGCGTCTCGCCCGGAAAGCCCACGATGATGTCGCTGGAGAGCGTCAGCCCCGGGACGGCACGCTGAAGCGCGCCCACGCGCTCGCGGTACTCGGCCACCGTGTAGCGCCGCGCCATGCGCCGCAGCACGCGATCGCTGCCCGACTGCACGGGCATGTGCACATGCCGCGCCAGCACCCCCAGCTCGCGATGAGCTGCCACCAGCGCGCTGGTGAGGTGGCGCGGGTGCGGGCTGGTGTAGCGCAATCGCTGCAGGCCCGGTACGCGCTCGGCGAGCGCGCGCAGCAAGCTCGGGAACTCGGTCTCGTCTCGTTGCAGGCGCCCCATGCGCGTGGCGCTGAACTCGTCGCGCTGCCCCCCCGGCAGCTTGCCGAGCGGATCCTGGTAGCTGTCGACGGTCTGCCCGAGCAGCGTGATCTCGCGCGTGCCGGCGGCCACGCGCGCCGCAACCTCGGCGATGATCTCCTCCGAGGCGCGATAGCGCTCGGGCCCACGGGTGGTGGGCACCACGCAGAACGTACAGCGCTCGTCGCAGCCCTTCATGATTGTAACGAAGTCGCTAACCTTGGCCCGTCCGCGCGGCGCTGCCGGCAGGAAGCGCGGCTCGTGCAGATCAAACTCCGTGCGCACCTGAGGCAGCCCGCCCTGCTCTACCTCGGCCAGCAAGCGAGGCAGTGCCGCCGCCTGATCGGGACCGATCACCACGTCGATCTGCGGCAGGCCGCGCAGCAATCGTTCCCCCTCCTGCTGCGCCACGCAGCCCGCCACTGCCAGTACCAGGTCGGGTCGCGTTCGCTTCAGCAGTCCCAGGCGGCCCACTTCACTGCGCAGCTTTTGCTCGGCTTTTTCCCTGACACTGCAAGTGTTTAGCAGGACCAGGTCGGCGTGCTCCAAGGTCTCGCAGGGGGCGTAGCCCGAGCCCTCCAGCACGTCTCGGATGCGGTCCGAGTCGTGCTGGTTCATCTGGCAGCCAAAAGTGACGAGGTGATAGCGCTTCATGTCGAGGAGCTGCTCAGATGGCCTTGCGGCCGTGGGGCCTGTTGCGCCGTGGGCCTTGTGGGCCTCGGGGTCGCGTGGAGGCTGACACACCTACTGGCAAGATCGTCGGGAGTCCAGGGGAGGTCGAGCCTTGGCAGGGCAAAACCAGGCTACAGTGGCTGTATGTCGACGCAGAAACCGGACCTGGAACGGGCCATCGACGAGGTAGTGGCGAGCTACGACGGACCGGAGGAGATCAACAACCTGGAGAGCGCGGCGCTGCCCAACCGGCGCGCCGTGATCGAGGCGTACCACCACCTGGTCCAGGTTATTTTCATGGGCTTTTACAGCCTCCGTTCACTCACGCGTTCCAACTTGCGCTACTCGGTGAGCGAGCACCTGTACCCGGCACATGAGATCCTGGTGGACCAGATCGCCCGCGCCCGCTGCTACGAAGAGGCGCAGCGCCGGCTGGAGCCCTGTGCACCGGTCTGGAGCGAGCAGATCGTGCTGCGTCTGTTCCATCAGCTCCCGGCGCTGCGCCGCACCCTGGCCGGCGACGTGATCGCGGCATTTCAGGGCGATCCAGCCGCCGGCAGTCTGGAGGAGATCGTGTTCTCCTACCCGGGTATTCGCGCCATCACCGCGCATCGCATCGCGCACGTCCTGTACGAGGAGAAGGTGCCGATGATCCCGCGTATCATCGCGGAGCACGCGCATGGCGAGACCGGCATCGACATCCACGCCGGCGCCTGCATCGGCTCACGCTTCTTCATCGATCACGGCACGGGGGTGGTCATCGGCGAGACCACCGACATCGGCAATGACGTGAAGATCTACCAGGGCGTCACCCTGGGCGCCCTCAGCGTGCAACGCCAGCGCACGCCCGAGCGCTCCGGTCGTAGCTACAAGCGCCACCCCACCATCGGTGACAGCGTGACCATCTACGCCGGCGCCAACATCCTCGGCGGCAACACCGTCATCGGCTCGGGCTCGGTGATCGGCGGCAACGCCTGGATCGTGGAGTCAGTGCCGCCCAACTCGCGGATCTTCGGCCGGGAGCGCGAGCCCCAGCCCGGCAATCGCGAGGTGCTGGAAGAGGCGGTGGCGCCGCTGGGCAGGCAGCCGTCCACCGTATGATGCTGTCCCCGTAAGAGGCGGGCACTGTAAGACGCTGGCGCCCGGCGGCTGGGGAGCCGCGAGCGTCAGGCCGCCGACGGCGGTCCGGGCGGCGGCAGACAAGGCCTTGACGCGCTGCCTGCAGGGTGGCCGGGACTGTACCGTTGTGAACAGGCTTTCCCGGGCAGGGAGCTTTCAAAAAGGCGGTTCTACTCCGTTTTTACCGGAGTGAAGGTCGAGATCGACGAGGAGCTCTGGTACGGGGTCAGCTCGGATGAGCGTGCCGAGGGCCTCGCGGCCAAGAGCATGGCCGCGCGCATGGGCAGGATCATCGGGGCCAAGCCCTTTCCCGCCGCCGCGCATCGCCTGAGCCAGATCACCCAGAATCCGAGCTGCTCCATGGACGAGGTAGTCGCCGTCCTGGAGAGCGATCCGGCGCTGTCGGCGCGCCTGCTACGGCTCGTCAACTCGGTGGGGTTCTCGCTGCGCACGGCCTGCACCTCCGTGCGGCACGCCGCGACCCTGGTCGGCACCGAGAAGCTCAATCAAGTCGCCTCGACCGCTGCCATTCTCGACATGTACGAGTCGGGCAGCGAGGAGAGCGCGCAGATCCTGGAGCACGCCACCGTGGTGGGCACGCTGTGCCGCTACCTGGCCTTTCACTTCGGTCTGCCGCCGGACGAGCTGTTCACGTGCGGCTTCCTCCATGACATCGGCAAGCTGATGTTGCTGGACACCGAGGGTGAGGAGTACCTCGCGCTGCTGCGGCAGGACGACCCGCAGTTCGACACCATGTTCGTGCACGAGCGCAAGCACTTCGGCTTTGATCACGCCGTGCTGGCTGGCCACGTGCTGGCAGCCTGGAACATCCCTCACCCGGTGCCCAAGGTGGTGGCCTGGCACCACCACGTCACCCGCGCCTACGCCGAGTCGACCGAGATCTCGCAGCTGGTGAGCACGCTGCGCCTGGCGGATGCCATGAGCTACGCGCTCGAGCAGCCCGACAAGGACAGGGAGATCCAGTCGCTCGCCAAGACCGAGGCGGCGTCGTACATGGACATCTCCGAGGGGCAGCTCGCGGCCATGTGGGAAGAGGTTCGCTCGCTCACCCGGCGCGCGCGCGCCATCTTCCGCGGCGAGAAGGTGGAGGAGCCGGTCGCCACGATGTCCAGCCGCCCCTCCGCGGCCAGCATGCGTGCCATGGCCAAGGCCAAGCTGAACGAGCCACGCATCCTCACCACCAGCATCGCGCCCAAGCCCAAGCTGAGCGAGCGCCCGCGCAAGTTTCCGTGCGTGGTGTGTGATGCGCCCAGCTACGCACATCGCTGCGCTGCTTGCCACGGCTACGCCTGCCCTCTGCACATGGGTCAGGAGGACGAGTGGTGTCAGCTCTGCCAGAAGGCCTACAGGGAAGAGGGCATCCCGCAGATCCGACCGGCAGTGTCCACCGCGCTCGGCGCCGCGGCAGGCATCCTGCTGGCGGCGGCGTTCTTTGGCGCTGCTTCGGCTGGAGCCCAGCGTCCGCTCAAGCTGATGGTGGGCCCGACCTTGATCTTGATGCTGCTGGGCATGCTCGTCGGCGTGGGCCATCGCTGGGTACGGCGCTGGTGGTTCTTGCGCACCCGCCCCAACCGCGCCTCCGTGCGTCCTCGCAGCGTGGAGGCGGTGCTCGACACGGCCTTGAAGCACATGCCAGAGATCAAGGAGGTGGGTGTCTCCATCACGGCAGCCGCCAGCAGCGCCACCACCGAGCTGGGTGTGTCGCTGAGCCAGCCGGCATTCCCGGCACCGCCCGCCGTGCCCGTGCTCGAGACATCGAACCGCGCCGCGTCGTTTGCGCCCGCGTCACCGGCGCCCCGCGATCCCCGCTTCGAGCGCAGCTCTGGCGCGGCTCGGCGCGGCGACGACTCGGAGCCGGCACGCCTGTCCGAGCAGGGCGAGCGACGCGACTCGGAGCCCGGCGAGCGACGCGACTCGGAGCCGGGCTCGGACGAGCGCCGTTCGGAGCCAGGCAGCCACGAGCGTCGTTCAGATGTACCGGCGCACCGCCCGCTGCGTCACTCCGTGCCGCCGCACGAGCGCACCTGGATGTCAAACCGCCTGCGCACGCCGCGCCCGCCTTCGGAGATGCCGCCGGAGCTCACCCGTCCCGCCACCGTGCCGCCCGAGCCCCTGGCGCAGGCCGGCGCGATGTCCATGGGCATGGTGTCGATGCCCGCCGAGCTCACCTCCTCGATCCTCGCGCTGGAGCAGTCGCTGAGCGACGCTCCAGCCCCGCTCGCGGCCAGCTCGCGTGCACCGAAGAGCTCGCGGCGGCCCAGCCGGCGAGCTTCGCGCGCGCCGAGCGGCTCGTCTCTACCAGCGGCGCCCGAGGCGAGCGCCGCGCCGCCGCGCAGCTCGCGCGCGGCGGGCGGCGCCAGCGCGGCTCCGGCTGCACTCAGCTCTCGAGCGGCCGCACCAGCCGCTGCCGTGGCCGTGGTGGAGCGTGAGGCTTCGCAGCCTCCGCTCGGCTCCGCCGCTCCCGTTGGCTCCGCCGCTTCCATCACCCCCGTTGGCTCCATCACCCCCGTTGGCTCCATCAGCCCCGTTGGCTCCGCTGTGCCCATTGGC
>JAICQL010000115.1 GCA_025937895.1 Polyangiaceae bacterium
GCACGAGGTCTTTCGCCTGCTGAGGGTGCGCGAGATCCCCTGGCTGCTGATCGAGAACGTGCCCTTCATGCTGCAGCTCGCCCGAGGTGAGGCGCTGGCGGTGATCCTCTCCGAGCTGGAGAGCCTCGGCTATCGCTGGGCGTACCGCGTGGTCAACTCGCGCGCCTTCGGGCTGCCGCAGCGCCGGCTGCGCGTGTATCTGCTGGCGGCGCGCGACGCGGATCCGCGCAGCGTGCTGTTCGCCGATGACGCCGGGCCTCCGCCCGCGGCCGAGCCGCGGCGCGGCCTGGCCTGCGGCTTCTACTGGACGGAGGGCATCCGGGGGCTCGGCTGGGCAGAAGACGGCGTGCCCACCCTCAAGGGGGGCTCGGCGCTCGGTATTCCCTCGCCGCCCGCCATCGTCTTGCCCGACGGGCGAGTGGTGACGCCGGACATCCGCGACGCCGAGCGCCTGCAGGGCTTTGCCGCCGACTGGACTCTGCCGGCGCTGAGCGCCGTGCGCCGCGGCCAGCGCTGGAAGCTGGTGGGCAACGCTGTGACGGTGGACGTGGCCGCCTGGATCGGCCAGCGCCTGCGCGCGCCGGGAGCTCCCGTGGTGAGCGCGGGCCCGGCGCTGGAGCCCGGCGATCCGTGGCCCAAGGCCGCATGGAACGTGGGCGAGGGGCGCCGTGCGGCGCTGGCATCGGAGTGGCCGGTGCGGATGGCCGCGCGCCCGCTGCACACGTTTCTCGAGTACGAGCCGGCGCTGCTCTCGGCCAAGGCGACCGCCGGCTTTCTGCGCCGCGCCGCTGCCAGCAGCCTGCGCTTTCCCGAGGGCTTTCTGCAGACCTTGCGCCAGCACCTGGCGCACATGCAGCGAGCCAGCAGCTGAGCCGCTGCCAGCTCGTCAGGGCCCACCCGACAGCGGCCAGCCCTCCTCGTCCCAGACCAGCTCGGCGATGCGCAGCTGGGCCGCTCCAGTGTCGGCCGCGTAGGCGTGATAGATGTTGTAGGCGCGCGTGCCATCGATCAGCACCGCATTGTGACCGGGCCCCACCCAGTCGCCCCCGGCCTGCAGCACGAGGGTGCCACCGCCTTGCAGCAGCGGGGTGCCCGCGCGATCCACGTACGGGCCCTGCAGCGCCGCCGAGCGCCCGACTCGCAGCTGATAGGTGCTGTCGGCGCCGCGGCAGCAGGCGTCGAAGGAGACGAAGAGATAGTAGTACCCGCAGCGCCGCACCAGGAACGGCGCCTCGATCGCACCGCCGCCGCGCGAGGCCAGCTCGATCAGCTCCTGGCCCTCACGCTCGCCGCTCTCGTTCAGGCGGATCAGCTTGATGCCGCTCCAGAAGCTGCCGAACGCGAGCCAGGGCACGCCGCTCTCGTCCAGTATGACGTTGGGATCGATGGCGTTGAAGTCCTCGCTCGTGCCCGGGGCGTTGGAGCAGAACATCGCCTCGTGATCCACCCAGCTGCCTTCCTCCAGGCTGGCGCGGGTGGCGTGCCCGATGCACGAGCGGTTGCTGCCGAAGGAAGAGACCGAATAGTAGAGGTGATACTGGCCGCCGAAGAAGGAGATATCCGGCGCCCAGATGTTGCGCGGCTGATACGCCGGCACCCGCTGCTGAAACCAGGCGGGGGTGGAGGGGAACACCTCCGGTCCCTGGCTCCAGCTCAGCAGGTCGGGAGAGGTCTTGGTGGCGATGCCGTCGCCGGTGCTGAAGTAGTGATAGCGGCCGCCTGCGGCGATCACGACCGGATCATGCGCACCGAGCGCTCCGCGCAGCGCCAGCGCTCGCGGCGGCGCCGCGGGGTCGTGGCGCCCGACGTCGCAGCGATCGTCCAGCGGTACGGCAGCGTCTGCTCGCGGGGCGCCTGCATCTTCGGCCTGCGCCACGTCGCCCGAAGAGGGCATGTCCCCGGATGCCGGCGCGGGCGCCAGCTCCATCGGCACCGTCTCCGTGCCGGGTGGGGACGGGGAGGGGCTGATGCCAGCTCCAGGCTCGGGCATGGGCGCGCTGGTGGCAGCGCCGGCCGCCCCGAGCGCGCTCCCGGGCGGGGTCACCGTGGCCACGCCCCGCTCCGTACCGCAGCCGCTCGCCGGCAGCACAGCCAGCACAGCCGCGCAGCTGGCGAAGGCCGTGCGGCACCGGCGAGAGCGCTCGTCGAGATCGAACATGCGCCGAGCATAGCTGCCGCCGCGCGGCTTGCACACTGCGCGGGCCCAGCAGACCCGCCGCTCTGCCCGCGGCTTTGCACATCTGCTCCCGTCCGGGCGCTCCTGCGAGCGCCGCCATGTTAGGGAGCCATCATGCCCGCCAGCTCCGCACCAGAGCCGAACAGCCAGTATCTGGATCGCCTGTTGCGCCGCGGCTCCTTCGCGGCGCTGTGGCCGCTGTTCGCCCGGGCCACCCGCCCCGCCAAGGAGCTGACGGAGAGCTACTCGGCGCTGCAGCACCTGCGCCCGTTCCTGCCCGCGTCCGGGCCCTGCCGGGTGCTGCACGTGGGCGACGGCGCGCATGCGCGCACCGCGGCGCTGTTTGCGCTGAAGACAAAGGCCGAGAACATCAGCATCGATCCGGTGCTCAACGTGCCGCTCTTGGAGCAGTGGTCTCGTGAGTTTGGCATCCGTGGGCTGAGCTGGCACAAGGCGCGCGTGGCGGAGGTGGCGGCGCAGCTGAACGCCTTGCCGGAGATGCCGGTGCTGGTCACGTTCGTGCACGCGCACTTGCCGGTGGACGAGGTGCTCGGGCAGCTGCGCTGGGACGTGGCGTTCACCCTCGCCTGCTGTGTGCCGGGCCATCAGCTCAGCCGCCGGCACCCGGCGCTGCGCTCGGGCGAGGATCTGAGCGTGCTGTCCGGAGGGCGCCAGTACCAGGTGCTGGTCAACTCCGAGCGCGCCGGCTCGTGGCTCACGGCTGCGGCTCTGCTTCCGGCTCCGGCTCCCGCGTGAGCCCGTAGCGCGCGAGCTTGCGATACAAGGTGTTGCGCGGGATGCCGAGGGTGCGCGAGACCACGCTCACGTTCCAGCGCGCGCCGCGCAGCGCGTGCAGGATGCGCTCACGCTCCTCGCGCGCGTACTCCTGGCGCGAGCGGCTGGCGCGGGTGCGTGGCGGTGCGCGGCCCAGCTCCAGATCCTCGGCGCGCAGCCGCGTGCGCCCGGACAGCACCAGGGCGCGGGTGAGGATGTTCTCCAGCTCGCGCACGTTGCCGGGAAACGGATGGCCGGCGAGCGCGCGCAGCGCGTCCGGTGCCAGCTCCACCCCGGGCCTGCCCGCGGCCTGGCCCGCGCGCGCCAGGATGGCCTGGCACAGCTCGGGCAGATCCTCGATGCGCTCGCGCAGCGGCGGCAGCTGCACCTCCAGCACCGCCACCCGATAGTACAGGTCTTCGCGGAAGCGGCCTGCCGCCACCTCCTGGCTGAGCTCGCGATGAGTGGCGCATACCAGCCGCACGTCGAGCGGCCGCGCGCGCTCGGCCCCCAGCGGGCGCACCTCGCGCTCCTGCAACACCCGCAGCAGCTTGGCCTGCGTGGCCAGCGAGAGCTCGCCCAGCTCATCGAGGAACAACGTGCCGCCGCTGGCCGCCAGCATCAGGCCGGTCTTGTCGCGGTCGGCGCCGGTGAAGGCGCCGCGCACGTGCCCGAACAGCTCGCTCTCCAGCAGCGTCTCCGGGATGCTCGCGCAGTTGACCCCCACGAAGGGCGCCGCGCGCCGCGCGCCGTGTACGTGGATGGCGCGCGCGATCAGCTCCTTGCCCGTGCCGCTCTCGCCCTGGATCAGCACGTTGACGTCGGACTCGATGATGCGATCGAGCTTCTGCAGCACCTCGGTCATGCGCGCGCCGCGACCCTTGATGTGCTGGTAGTCGTAGCGAAACTCGAGGGTGCGCCGCTGCTGCTCCAGCTGCTCGCGCAGCCGCTCGAGCTCGCGATCTTTGCCCGAGGACAGGCGCTCCACCGCGCGCTTCTCCGCCGCCAGCTCCTCGGTGCGGCGGGTCAGCTCCGCGTGGAGCCGCGCGTTGCTCAGCGCCACGGCCACGTGATCGGCCAGGGCCAGGAGCAGCTGCCGCGCCGTGTCGGTCAGTCCGGTGCGCTCCAGGCGGCTGTCGACGTACAGCGCGCCCAGCTGCTCGGAGGGCGTGGACACGGGCACGCACAGCACCGCCTTGAGCCGCTGAGCATGCACGGAGCCGGAGCCCAGCAGGCGCAGGTCGCTGCCGGCGTCCGTCGTCAGCAGCGCCTCGCCGCTGTCCAGCACCCGCTGCACGATGCTGGAGCTGGGCAGCGCGCCGGGATCGGCGCCGGCGCGCGTGGACAGGCGAGGGGAGCCGTCCGCCTCACGCAGGAAGAGAAAGCCGCGCTCGGCGCCGCACAGCTCGACGGCCGCGTCCACGGCATACTCGAGCACCCGCTCCAGCGAGAGCGAGGAGTTGATGCGCCGGCTGAGCGAGAGCAGGCGGCGCAGCGCGGCGGCGTCCTCGGCGAGCCCCTGGCGCGACACCAGCAGCGCGCGGGTGAAGCGCAGCAGCCCGGCGCGCCGCGGGTCTGCCCAGAACACCTCGCGCAGCTCCTCGGGCAGGTGCGCGGCCAGGCGATCCCACGTGGCGCGAGCGCTCTCGAACAGCTCGCTCAGGCCAGCCGCGCCGCAGGCCTCGGCCACGAAGCACAGCTCCGTCTTCAGGCGGGCCGCGAGCAGCAGCTGCTCGCTCTCCTCGGCCAGGGCCACTGCTGCGCGGGCTCGCTCCAGCGCCGCACGCTCGCCACGGCGCGCACCCAGGCGAGCGTGGGCGAGCTCGGCGCGCAGCAGCAGATCGGTGGCCGCCAGCGCTCGCGCGCGCTCCTCCGCCGCCGCCGTGAGCTCGCCGGCGCGCGCCAGCTGGCCGCGCTGCAGCGCCAGCTCGGCCATACCCAGCTCCGTCTCGATCCGCTCGCGCCCGAGCTCGCGCTCGGCAAACCCCTGGCTGGCCAGGCTGAGCTCGGCCTCCGCTTGCGCTAGCTGGCCGCGGGCCAGCGCAATCTCCGCGCGCACCAGCGCCAGCGCGGGCGCGTAGTGCAGCAGCTTCAGGCGCTCTGCGTTCGCCGCCAGGGTGGCCAGCTCCGTCTGCACCCGCTCGAAGTCGCCCACCTCCACCCGCAGGTTGAGCTGATTGAAGGCCAGCGCCAGCTCCGTGCTCTCGCGTCCGATGGCGCGCGCCACCCCGAGACCGCGCGTGTAGTGCTCGTGTGCTCCGCCCAGCTCGCCCAGCTGCTGCAAGGCCGTGCCCAGGTTGAGGTGGCAGGTGCCGAGCAGATCGTCGTGCCCCCCGTGCTCGGCAAGGGCCAGTGCGCTCGCGTAGTCGTCGCGCGCCCGCGAGGCCCGGCCCCCGCGAAACGCACACAGCGCGCGATAGCCGAAGAGCCGGCAGCGCTCGCGCGAGCCCAGCGAGCTCGCTCCAGCCGGCGCGTCTGCCAGCTCGAGCGCGGCCGCAAAGTGCGCGCTGGCCTCTGCCAGCTGCCCTGCGTACAGCGCGGCCACGCCCAGCGCCTCGTACGCCAGCGCCGCCTGTGGGCCTTGCACACCGAGCTCGAGCGCGGCGCGGCCCGCGCGCTCCACCTCGGCGTAATCGCCGAGCTGCGTGCTCGCGCGCGCCAGCACCAGCAGCGCGCGCTGCTTCAGCCCGAGCTCGGGAGCGGTTTGAAGCACCCGGCCCAGCAAGCGCGCGGCTCGCGCGCCGCGGCCCAGCCGGGTCAGCGCCTCGGCGGCAGCCACCCTGGCGTGCTGTCGCTCCAGCAGCGCTGGCCCCGCGCGCAGCCAGCGCGCCGCCAGCTGCAAGGTGCCGTGCGGGTCACCGGCAAGCAGCGACAGGTCCAGCAAGCAGCCGAAGCCTGCCGGGGTCAGCTCCGGCCCACGGAGCCGCACCAGGCGGCTCGCAAACGGCTGCGGCTCCCTGCGCCAGAGCGGCTCTTCCGCTTGCAGGCGCGAGCAGCCCTCCGCGCTGCGCCCGCCGAGCAACAGGTGGCGGATGAGCTCCGCCTCGCGCTGCGCGGGCGAGCCAGCCCTGAGCGCGCCCGCTTGCAGCAGCGCAGCCAGCTGGCGGTGGCTCTCCTCGATCAGCGCCGGGCCCAGCGCTCGCGCGAGCTCGGGCAGCTCCAGGCGCGCGCCGAGCGAGATCGCGTCGCGCTCGCGCTGCAGCAAGCCGTGCTCGAAGCCGAAGCTGAAGTCGGCGAGCTCGAGCCCCAGCTCGGCCGGCACCAGCTCACCCTCGAGCGCCACGATGAACCCCAGGCGCTGCAGCGCCTCCTGGCTCAGCCCCGAGAGCGGATCGTCTGCGCTCCGCGCGCCTGTTCTCTGCTCTCGCGCGCTCCTGCCGCGCACCGCTGCACGCAGCTCGGCGGGCAATGACGGCTGCCCGGTGAGCTGCGCGAGCGCGCTCTCGATGCGCGCCGGCAGCCCCTCGCTGGCGCTGGCCAGCCGCGCCACCGTGGCCGCGGACAGCGAGTGCCGGGTCCACTCGGCGATGGCGGCGGGGCTCAGCGCGCTCAGCACGATGCGCTCGGCCGCGGCCGCTGGCAGCGGCTCGACCCCGGACACCACCAGGGCCACGGAGGAGCCGTCCAGGCTGCGGAGCAGCTGCTGCAAGAGCTGCAGGTCCTCGGCGCTGGCGGCCTCCACGTCTTCCAGCACCAGCAAGCTCGGCTGTGGCTGCTGGCGCAGCGCCGCCAGCGCCTCCAGCACGCCACGCGCGCCGGGCCCGCGCGCGCTCGCACCGCTGGCGGTGGCCAGCAGCCGGCCCAGGCTGCCGCGTTCGCGCGCGCTCGTGCGCAGCACGTCCAGCTCCAGCATCGCGCTCGCGCACAGCTCGCGCAGCAGCCGTGATTTGCCGGAGCCGCGGCGCCCGGCGATCGTCAGCAGCGGGGTGCGCACGGCGCCGCTGCGCAGCGCTCCCAGCCAGGCGGCGAACTGGCGGCGCTCTGCCTCGCGCCCGATCAGCCGCAAGGAGCGAGCGCTCCAGCTGCCCGGCAGGTGCGCTCGCTTGCCGAGCGCGCCGAGCACGCTGCGCGCGTCCGGGGGACGTCCCTCGGGGCTCGACGCGGTGAGCCGCGCGATCAGCTCCGCGTGCTCGCTGCCGGGCCGTGTGCTCGAGGCCGCGTACAGCTGCTGCAAGCACATGCCCGCAGCGTACAGATCACTCGCCACCTGCGAGCGCCCGCTGGCCAGCAGCTCCGGCGCCAGGAAGCCGGGGGTGCCGGACACGGTGCTGGACGCCTCGCCGCGCGGGCGAGCACAGCCGAGGTCGATCAGGATGCCGGAGCCATCCCGGCGCACGAGGATGTTGTCGGGGGTGAAGTCACCGTGCACCACGCCCAGCTCGTGCAGCGCCAGCAAGCCCTCCAGCGCGTCGGCGAACGCGCGCAGCCACGCGGGGCCTTGCTCCGCCGCACTGGCACTGGCGCGCTGCTCGCGCGCGGCTTGCCGCAGGGTGGTGCCCTCGACGTAGGCCGCCGTGTAGTAGTGGAAGCTCTCGCCGCGCACGCGGCAGGTGCCGAAGTCAAACACCTGCGCCAGGCGTGGGTGCAGTAGCCCGGCCAGCAGCGCGAACTCCGAGCGAAACGCCGAGAGCAGCTCCGGTGTGTCAGCGCGCAGCTGCTTCAACACCACGGGCGCATCGCGGCCCAGCTCCTGCGCGAGAAAGACGTCCGCCATGCCGCCGTGCCCGAGCGGCTCGCGCAGGCGGTAGCGGTGCTGGAGCAGATCGCCGGGCTGCAGTGGCACACCTCGAGTGTACCACGTGCTTTGGTGTACGGTACTGAACGGGACACTTTGGAACAATATACAAACATGTCAACTGCCTGAATAGATTGAATTTTCACTCTCGTCAGAAGCAGGCACCGGACTTGCACCAGGAGAGCTGCCCGGACATTCCGACTTCCAAGGAGAACTCCCGTGTCGATCCGAAACTCTCTTCTGAATGGCTTTGCGCTCTGCTGTCTCACCCTGGCTGCGGCGAGCTGCGCGAGCGAAAGCGAGCCCGCTCCCCAGAACGTCGCAGAGCTCAAGGCCAAGGCCGCACAGGCGCTGGTCGCGGGTGACCGGCGCAGTGATCCCTGCGCAGAGCACGGCTGGTACGCCGATGGGGAGTGCGATGGCTTCTGCGCCAACGCCGACAGCGACTGTGGTGGGGACGAACCCGTGTTCTGCACCTTGATCAGCGAGATCCCCAACGGCGTGTGCGGCCGGCCCGAGAGCGATCCCTGCCGCTTTCAAGACCCCGACTGTTTGCCTGGCTCCGTCCCACCGGATCCCGGCGGGGTAGCTTGCGCCGAGTTCATCGAGGAGCCGGACGGGGTGTGCTCGCGCCCGGCGGATGACCCCTGCAAGCGGCAGGATCCCGACTGCGTCGCGGGCGGCGGCGATGATCCCGGCGGGGTGGTGTGCGCGCTGTTCGTGGAGGAGTCGGACGGGGTGTGCTCGCGCCCGGCGGATGATCCGTGCAAGAGCCAGGATCCCGACTGCGTCTCGGGCGGCGGTCAGGACCCGAGCTGCGAGGTGGCGTGTGCGCTGTTCATCGAGGAGTCGGACGGCGTGTGTGCTCGCCCCATCGATGATCCTTGCAAGAGCCAGGACCCGGACTGCAGCACTGATCCGGTGGTCTGTGCGCTGTTCATCGAGGCGCCGGATGGTCAGTGCTCGCGCTTTGCCAACGACCCCTGCATCGCCCAAGATCCAGACTGCCGCCCCGTGCGCCGCTGAGCAGCAGGGCGGACGAGCGCTGCGACGAGCTGTTCCTTTCGTTCTATCCTCCCGATTGCCGTGATGCGCACAGCGTTCTCAGCACCCTGTTCCCGGAGCCCCCGCGGCCTGCATGGCCGCGGGGGCGCGCTGCTCTGTGTCCTGCAGTGGGTGCTGGCGTGCGCGCTCGGGCTGGCCTGCGGCCCGCAGGGCGCCACGCCCATGCCGGAGCCGCCCTCGATCGATGGCGGCCTGATCGGCCCGCAGCGAGAGGGCATCTCGATCCTGAGCGATCCGCGGCCCGTACCCGTGTCGGGCGGGGCAGGGGCCGTCACTCCGGGGGCTCAGGTGCGGGTCCTGAACCTCGACTCCGACTCGCCGCCGCAGACGGTGGTGGCCGGCGCGGACGGCGCTTTTGCGCTGACGGTGACCGCCAGCAACGGTGATGAGCTGCGCTTCCTGGCGCTGCTCGAGGGCGAGCGCTCGGCGCCGGTGGACTTCATCTACACCAATGCCGTCGCCGACGAGCTCACGCCCAGTCCCCGCCATGCTTGTCTCGGCGTGCAGCCGGGCCTCGAGCTGGCGTTCGGCGCGAGCCGGGCCAGCGTGCGCTTCCTGAACGGGTGCAGCGAGCCGCTCCAGCTGGGCTCCCCGCGCTTCCGTGCGGGCGCCGACTTTGCGCTGGTCACCCCGCTGCCGCTGGTGGTGGCCGCGGGTGACTCCGCGGTGGTGGAGCTGGGGTTGCTCAACCTGCCTCCGCCTGCGCGCGAGGACGTGTGGTTTGTGGACGTGACCCTGGGCTCGATCGCGCTGCGCTATCCGATCGGCGTGTTCAGCGCACAGTGACCGGATAGGTCAGGGCACGCTGCTCTGCAGCAGCGGCTCCACACACTCGAAGAACGAGCTGGTCCAGCTGACGGGCTCGCTGAGCTCGCCCGCCCGTGCGCGCTCCCAGCAGCTCTGAGCACTCTGGCGCGCGCAGCCCAGCAGGGCCACGCCCAGAACGCCGAGCTCCGTACCTTCGCCGAGCGCGGCCAGATCCTCCAGATCATCGTCGCGCGTATCGACGGCGCCGTCGAGCGCCCAGCACAGCCGCTCACAGGGGAGGGGCGAGCTGGGGCAAGATTCCGCGTTCAGCCCCTCGGGAGCGCTGACCGGATCCGCCTCGTCGAAGGCGCGGCACTCGTCGATGCACGCCATCACCCGGGGTGCGGCACAGCGCACCAGTGCATCCCGCTCGGGCCTGCAAATGTCCGGCATCGGCCGAATGCTGCCCTGGAAGCCTTGCTGCACACAGACCAGCCCCTCGGGAGGCGTGTTGCGATAACAATCGAGCAGCAGTACCTGGTGCTGCAGACAGGCTTCGCTCGGCAGTGCTCGCTCGCAATCGCGTACACAGTTCTCTGGCTCCTGGTCGCAGGGTGTCCGCCGCAGGGTGCGGCACCAGTCATCGCAGAAGCTCGGTTCGGCAGCGTATTCGTCCGAGGCGCAGGCAGTGATGGCTGCGCCGCCCAGGCCGAGCACGCTCAGCGCGAGCACGAGGCCGCGTGCCCGTCGCGCCAGTGCGGGGCGCATGGCACGCGCTGGACGCGAACAGCCATTCACTGCTGCAGGCATAGAGGTGTTCCGCCGCGCTCGCCAGTGCTTCCTTTGTGGCGCGCTGCTGGCACCGAGCGCGCTGCACGCGCAGCAGGCCAACCCGGTGCCCGAGTCGGCGCCAGCGCCGGAGCCCGCATTGCCCGAGCCGGCACCGCCCGAGCCGGCACCGCCCGAGCCCACGCGCGAGTCCGACCCTCCCACCGCCGCGCCCGCTGGCTTGTTGCCGCCACGGCCTCTGGGCGAGCTCATGGTGGAGTATCCCGAAGGCGCGAGCGGCGTGCAGGACTGCACCCTGGAGCTGGTGCTCGACAAACAGGGCGTGCCCAGCGACGTGAAGGTGCTCGACTGCCCGGAGCCGTTTGCCGGAGCTGCCACCGCGGCGGCCCACGGCTGGCGCTTCGCTCCCGCCGAGCGCGATGGCGTGCCGCTCGCGTCCCGCATCCGCTGGCAGGTGCACTTCGAGGAGACGGTGGAAGAAGCGCCCGCCCCGCCAGAGCCAGAAGCGCCGCCCGCCGTTGTCCCAGCCGCGCCGGCGCCGCTCGAGGTGACGGTGCGCGGACAGCGCGCGAGCAACGGCGCCAAGCGGCTGACCCGCGCGCAGGTGCGCGAGCTGCCCGGCGCCTTCGGCGACGCCTTCCGCGCCATCGAGGCGCTGCCCGGTGTCACCCCCATCGCCTCCGGCCTGCCCTACTTCTTCGTGCGCGGGGCACCGCCCGGCAACACCGGCTACTTCCTCGACGGCGTGTCCCTGCCGCTGCTGTACCACGCCGCGGTCGGGCCATCGGTGATCCACCCCGCCTTCGTCGAGAACGTGGAGCTGTTCTCGGGCGCTTACCCGGCGCGATACGGCCGCTTCGCAGGTGCCGTGCTCGCGGGCACGAGCGCCCCGCCCAGCCATCAGCTGCGCGGCGAGGCCAGCGTGCGGCTCGTCGACAGCGGCGCCTTCCTGGAGGTGCCGCTGGCAGGTGACCGCGCCAACCTGATGGTGGCCGGCCGCTACTCGTACACGGGCGCGCTGGTCTCGCTGCTCGCGCCCGAGGTGGAGATTGGCTACTGGGACTACCAGGCGCGCGGCACCGTGCAACTCAGCCCGGATCACACCCTGAGCCTGTTCGGCTTCGGCGCGCACGACTTTCTGGCGGCCGAGCAGGACGGCGAGATGCAGACCGTCTACGACGTCACCTTTCACCGCCTCGACCTGAGCTCGCGCCAGGCGCTGGGCAGAGCCAGCGCGCTCGACCTCGGGCTCACCCTCGGCTGGGATCAGACCGGCTCGGGCGTGGACGAGCGGGTGTCGCTGCAGAGCCGCAGGCTGGCGGCGCGCGCCCAGTACCGGCACGAGTGGAGTGGGGCCAGCCTGCGCGCGGGCGCGGACGTGGAGCTCTCGCGCTTCACCATCGACATCGAGCCAGACCCGGACGGCGAGGACGATTTCGACGACGACGACGAGCGCGCGCCGCCGCGGCTCTTGGAGCTACCGGACGCGGCGCTGCCCATCCCCGAGCTGGATCAGGAGCCGCTCACCAGCGCCGCCTTCGAGCGCATGTTCGCCTCGCGCACGGACGTGCTGAGCGGGGTATGGCTGGAGGTGGCGCTGGAGCTGGGCCCGCTGGTGACGCTGTCGCCCGGCTTCCGCCTCGATCTGTACGAGTCCACCGGGCAGATCCGGCTGGCGCCCGAGCCCCGCCTGCGGGTGCGCTATCGCCTGAGCGAGCGACTGGCGCTGATGCACGACATCGGCGTGGCGCACCAGGCGCCCAGCTTTGCCATCCCCGTGCCGGGCTTCTCCGGTAGCTCCGGCGCGGGGCTGCAGCGCGGGGTACAGACGAGCGCCGGCCTGGAGTGGCAGTGGACGGAGGCCACCGTGTTGCAGTGGACGGTGTTTCAGAGCGCGCTGTTCGGCGGCAGCGATCCGATCAGCCTGTCCTTGCTGAACAACGCCGACGAGTCGGTGGAGGCTGCCACCGCGCGGGTCACGGCGCACAGCTACGGCAGCGAGCTGTATCTGCGCCGCGACCTCACCCGCCGTCTCGGCGGCTTCATCTCTTACACGCTCTCGCGCAGCGTGCGCTCCACCGGACGCCTGCGCGGGCCCTCCAGCGTCGACCGCAGCCACGTGCTCAACCTGGCGCTCGCGTATCGGCTGGGCGATAGCTGGCGGCTCGGATCGCGCTTCGTCTTCTACAGCGGGCGCCCGGGGGAGGTGGCGTACCCGCGCCCCGCACAGCGGCCGCCACGAGGGCCATCGTTCGTGCGGCTGGATTTACGGGTGGAGAAGCGCTGGAGCCTGGGTGAGACAGGCTTCTGGGCGCTGGTGGCCGAGGTGCAGAACGCGACCTTGTCGCGCGAGACCACCGACGTGAGCTGCTACGCCTACGGCTGCGATTCGGAGAGCATCGGCCCGGTCACCGTGCCCAGCCTGGGGCTGGAAGCCTCGTTCTGAGCCGCGGCTCGCCGCTGGTCAGTGCACGCCCGGCGTCTTGCGCTGCGGCAACACGCCCTTGGCCACCAGCAGATCGGCCAGGTGATCCGACTGCAGGCGCAGCCAGCGCTCGTACATGTCCAGCAAGGACGCGTCATCGCGCACGGCGCGCGCCGACAGCTCCTCCGAGACCACGTTGATGAGCTGCACGAAGCGCTCGAAATTCTGCGACAGCTCCGCGAACACGTCCGGCCCCGCGCTGCTCGCGCCCACGCTGCGCAACATCGAAGCCGCGCTGCGATAGGCGGTGGCGCCCAGCCCCCGCACGTAATACGGAGCCACGCCGCGCCGCTCCAGGTGCTCACTGAAGAAGCCGCTGACGTACAGCACGCCATCGCCGAGCAGCCGCAGCTTCTCGAAGCGCGTGGCGCCGTGGCTCTCCATCGCGTCAGCCAGCATCAGGGTGAAGGAGCTCTCGCCCATCACGTTGATGGTGCTGGCGTTGGGCTTGGCAGAATCTGCCAGGAGTGAGACCACGTAGCTTGCGCCCGCGGTGCTCGGTTCAAAGCCGCTGTGGCTGATTGCTTGACCGACCAGTTCCCGGAAGAACCCGTCGACATCCACGGCGAACTCGAAGGGGTTCGGGCTCGGCGGCATCAGCCCGTTGCCTCCCGAGGCAGCAAACCACCAGTGGGTGTCGTCGACAACGACAGCTGGTTCACACTGGTAATTGTTACGCATCCCACCGGGGCCTGCAAACCCCGACCCCGAATTGTCGCTAAACCAGCCTGTCGAAAGGCGCTTTTTTGAACGCCGGGCAGGTGGGGCAGTGGCGCCGACGGCCGGAGAAGGGCAGACGCGCGCGCCACAGGTGGCAGGCTGACACGCGTTGAAACACGATCGAAAAACCTCAGCCGCTGGCCTCCGCGCTGAGGGCCTCCGTCTCTGCGGCACAGCTCGAGAAGCCCGCCTGCAGGGCGGCGCTGTCCAGCCCGAGCCCGAGGATCACCAGTCGGCTCGTGCGTTTGCCGTCGCCCCAAGGAGCGCCCAGCTGCACCTCCACCGCGTCGCTGATGCCCTGCACGATCACTCGCGCGTCGACCCCCTGCATCGCCAGGATGCCCTTGATGCGCAGGATGCGCGCCTCCACATCCGCCAGCGTGCTCTCCACCCAGTCACCGAAGCGCTCCTCGTCGAGCTCACCGTCCAGCACGAGCGCTGCCGCGTCGATGCTGGTGTGACCGGAGCCTTCGGGCCAGACGTGCAACGCCTCGGCGCGCTGCGCCAGCAGCTCCAGCAGCCTGGCGCTCGTGGCCTGGCGGGTGGCCCGGGCGATGACGGCCGCGGGCGCATGCCGCGAGATGCGCTCCTGCAAGTGTTCCAGCGGCGCGTCTGCCCCCGCCTCGTCCGTGTGCGAGAGCACCACCACGTCCGCGAACCCGAGTTGCTCGACGGCCACATCGAGCTCGAGCGCGCGCTCGGCGCGCACCACGTCGAGCACCGTGACCACCCCGTCGAGCACCAGGCGCTCGCGAGCCTGAGCGCTGAGGGCGCGGATGACGCCGGCAGGGGAGGCGGCGCCGGACGTCTCGATCAGGATGCGAGTGGGCCGCGGCGTGCTGGCGCCGAGCTCCGTCAGGGCATTCACGAGCTCCGCGTGCGTCTTGCAGCACACGCAGCCGCCGGTGATCTCGCGCAGCTGGGTCACGTACGCCGCCAGCAGCTCGCCGTCGATGCCCACCTCGCCGCGCTCGTTGACGATGACGGCCGTCTCGTGGCGGGGCAGCTCCTGCAGCCAGCGCTGCACGAGGGTCGACTTGCCGGCCCCCAGAAACCCGGTGACGATCGTGACGGGAATGGCCGGCTCTGTCATGAGCTCAAGGTAGCCGAGCACGCCGCGCGGCGCTCACAAACGGGCCGTGCCGCACACACGGGCTGCGCAGAAAAGGGCTGCGCTCGCAAAAACGGGCGGCTCAGCCCGGCTCGGCCCAGGCCCGGGCGCGCTGCCGCTGCGTACCCAGCCCCTCGATGCCCAGCTCGCACACGTCCCCCGGGCGCAGGTAGCGCGGCGGCTTGAAGCCGAGCCCCACCCCCGCGGGCGTGCCCGTGCTCAGCACGTCGCCGGGCAGCAGGGTCATGAACTGCGACACGTAGCTGACCAGGAACGCCACCCCGAAGATCATGTCGCTGGTGTGCCCGTCTTGCACGCGCGCGCCGTTCACATCCAGCCAGAGCGAGAGCGCCTGCACGTCGCCGACCTCGTCGCGCGTCGCCAGGAATGGCCCGAGCGGCGCGAAGCTGTCGCAGCTCTTGCCCTTCACCCACTGGCCGCCGCGCTCCAGCTGAAAGCCGCGCTCGCTGTAGTCATTGTGCAGGGCGTAGCCCGCCACGTGCTCCAGCGCGCGCGCCTCGCTCACGTAGCTGGCGCGCCGCCCGATCACCACCGCCAGCTCCACCTCCCAGTCCGTCTTCTCCGAGCCGCGCGGCAGGAGCAGATCGTCATTGGGGCCAACCAGCGCCGAGGTGGCCTTCAGGAACACGATGGGCTCGGCCGGAATGGCCGCGCCCGTCTCCCGGGCGTGCCCGCGGTAGTTCAGACCGATGCAGACGATCTTGCTCGGGCGCTGGATGGGGGCCGCCCAGCGCACGTCTGCTGCCACCCGCGGCGCCGCCTGCGCGTGCTGCGCTGCCCAGCGCCGCAGGCGCTCCGGGCCATCGCCCGCGAAAAAGGCCTCACCAAAGTCTTCACCGAAGCCGGAGGCGTCGATGCGAGCACCATCCTCCAGCAACAGGCCCGGCCGCTCGCTGCCGGGCTGCCCATATCGAATCAGTTTCATCGTGCTCTCTGCAGCCAGTGGTCTGGATGGGCTGTGCCGAACTGGGGCGACGGGCGCCTGCCGGGTCACCGCTGGCTGCCGGGTTATTTGTGGCTGCCCGGCGCTGCTGATCCGGCAATCCCCTAAATCTTCCGTCAGGCTGGGTCGTTCTACCCGGCAGAGTGTCACAAATCGCTGCTGCCCGTACCGCGGTTTCTTTCTCGCTCGAGCGCTCCCACAGCTTGGCGGGAAAAATCGCCAACTGGCTCATCGACTTCTGTCAGATGACGATCGGGGATCGCGAGACGACGTCACGCCTCCACATGGCTGCTCATGAGCTGGTCGAGAACGTGCTGAAATACGGCAGCACACCCGAAGTGGCACTGGAGTTCGAGCTGGAGCGCGGCGAGCAGCACTCGATCGTGCGGCTGCGCACGCGCAACACGGCGGAGCCGCAGCAGCTGGAAGAGGTGACCCGGCGGGTGCGCGAGCTGCGCACTGCCGCCGATCCCGTTGCCTACTACGATCGGCTGATCCGCTCCACCGCGCCCGTGCTGGGCGTGTCGGGGCTGGGGCTGGCGCGTATCCGCGCGGAGGCAGGGTTGGATGTGGACTGCACGGTCGAGGGGCAAGAAGTGAGCATCGTGGTGCAGACAACCATGCGGAGCGACCGATGACAGCAGTGGCGATGGAACTGCCGACGATTGAGGAAGAAGGGCTGACCCTGGGCCCCGTGCCGGGCGCCAATGATCGCGTGCGCTTTGCCGGTACCGGTGAGGCGGAGGGGGCAGCGGTGCTCGATCGCTTCCTCAACATCCTGCACCGTCAGGCGCTGGCGAATCAGCTGCGGCGGGTGACGATCGAGCTGGAGGAGCTGGAGTTCATCAACTCCTCCTGCCTCAAGGCCATGGTAGCCTGGATCTACAAGGTGGACACCGAGGGGCGTCCGTACAAGATCCATCTGCGCCGTGACGCCAAGATGCACTGGCAGCGCACCAGCCTCGCCACCTTGCAGCGCCTGGCGCCCGACGTGGTCGTGATCGAAGAGCGCTGAGCGCAGCGGCTCGCTAGCTCGCCGGGCGCACGCGCTGGCTGGAGGCGTACGTGAGCCGGCGCATCGCGTGCACGAAGCCAACGGGCACCAGCCCGCGCCCCGCGCGAAAGGGATCGAAGCGCAAGGCGGCGGGATCATCCGCGCGCACCCGCTCCAGCACGATCCTCACCACGCTCTGAAACTCCGCGTCGCGCGGCCTGCGCAGGGGCCCGCGATAGCTCGCCAGCTCCAGCCGCGCGCTGGCCACGCCGGCCGCCAGCGCGCGCTCCAGCCGCTCGCGCCGGCTGGCGCCCGCAGGCGATGGGTGCTCGGGCACGAGCCGCCACTCCACCTCACGGCCGCGCACCAGAAACGGGGACACGCCGAAGTACACGTTGTCCAGGAAGTCGTGCTGGCGCGTCGTGAAGGGCGCTCCGAACATGCTCCAGGGGCGCTGGATGGTGGCGAGCAGCAGATCCTGCGCGTCGCTTCCGGGGTTCAGCCAGCTCTCCGCGGCGCCGAAGCGCAGCGCGCAGCCCAGCACGTCGCGCCACTCACTCTGCTTCCACCACGCCGACGACCAGCGCACCAGCGCGGGGCCCGCCAGCGCAGCGGCGAGGGGTGCCAGCGACGGCTCTGCCGCCAGCGGCTCCACCCGCGCCTCGCACAGCACCCCGCTCGGGTGGAACATGCGGCTGCGCCGCAGGGCGCTGATGGCATAGGTGACGGGGGATAGCACGAGCCCGGCGAGCGTGCCGGCGGAGGACTGCGGCATGCCCTACAGCTAAGGCGCCCGGCGCGGCTGCGCAGCCGCCAAGCGCGCTGCGAGGCGCTTCTCCACGACGGTCGAGCTGCCGGGCGCTGGCAGGTCACGCAACTGCATCGCTTCCAGGCTGTTCCACGCCGGCCTGCTCCCGCCGCGCCGCGCACCGCGCCGAACGCGCCAGCAGGATTGCCCGACGCATTTTTGCTCCGCGCGCTGACCAATTTCCGAAGACCCCGACACTAGCTCTGGTGAGTGGCAATTCGCCGCCGCTCACCGGGCGCCCTTCGCTCTTCTTGGAGACAGCTCTCCGAGAAACGGGTCCGACGCAGCTCTTTCACCTCGGAGCACGCATCGGTGCCACGGGCCCCGAAGCACGCCCGCATCCCGCGCGCGTGCAACAGGACCGGACCACCCAATGGAGGACTCTGTGACAAGAGTAGACAGCAGAAGAACGCTTCGTTCGTTCACCCTCAGCTTTGGCGCCGCAGTGCTCGCTCTCGCGTGCGGCTCTGAAGACAGCAACAATCAGCCGAACCAGACCCCAGTGGATGTACCCGCGGTAGATCCCTGCGAAAATCCCCTGAACGTGAGCTGCCCGAACAACGCGCCGCCGCCAGAGGATGAGCCCGGAGAGACGCTCCCGAGCGACGGCACCACACCGAGCAACTCCGGAACTGAGCCAGCCTCGCAGGAGGAGCTGGACAAGACCGCTGCCGAGAACGTGCTGTCCGCCAACTGCGGCTTCTGCCACGGCCCGGCCCTGACACAGCAGCAGGCCAAGGCGGGCATGAACTTCATCAATGACATCAACAGGCTGGTGGACACGGGCAGGATCATTCCGATGAACAGCGCGGGCTCGCGCGTCATCCAGTACATGCAGAACGGCACGATGCCGCCGCCCGGCTCCGGCTACCCCACGGTGAAGGAGTCGGAGATCGCGATCGTGTCCGCGTACATCGACAATCCGCGCTACTGGCCCGGGGTCAAGGACGCGAACTGCCAGGATGAGCAGCAGCTCGAGACGTTCGACGATCTGTACCAGGACATCAACGCCGACCTGTCCGGTGAGGACGCTGACGATCGCGAGTTCTACCGCTACATCTCCATCAGCAACCGCTTCACCGCGGGCGTCTGCCCCGACTCGCTGGAGATGGATAAGGAGCGCCAGGGCATGGTCAAGATGTTGAACATGCTGTCGATCGACTCGACGATCGGCAACGTCCAGCCCGCCAACGACTCGCAGACGCTGTATCGCTTGGACCTGCGCGACTTCGGCTGGAACCGTGAGATCACCGTCAACGGCGCCACCTTCGAGGACGTCTGGGACGCCATCGCGGACGCCAACCCGTACGCCGTGCCCTTCGTGGGCGATGACGCGGAAGATGCCAGGGAGGACACGGGCACCGACTTCCCGCTGATGTTCAACGATCAGATGATGGACGTGGCCATCTTGGGCAACCTCTACTACGCGATCGTCGACATCGACGTGAACCAGCCCTTCAGCACCTTCGTGAGTGACGTGCTGGGCATCGACGTGGCCGCCAACATCGCCAACGAGGACGCGGTGCGCGCCGGCACCACCCGCTCCATCATCTCCCGGCAGGATCGTCTGGTGGAGCGCCACGACATCAACGTGCGCAACGGCGTGTTCTGGCAGAGCTTCGACTTTGCCAATGACGCCAACGACAGCATTTTCGAGGATCCGTTCGGCTTCGTCGCGGGCGGCACGGAGGCCATCTTCACCTTGCCCAACGGCATGCTGGCGTACATCATCTCCGATGCCAACGATCAGATCGTGGAGGACTCGGACATCCTGTTCGACACCAGCCTGAACGACTTCAAGGCGGTGACGGCGGTGTCTTGCTCCAACTGCCACGCCACCGGCTTCATCGAGGTGGAGGACGAGGTCGGGCCCTTCGCCAGGGCCAACGCTCGCGCCATCGGCCTGAACCGGGACGAGGTGGAGCAGCTCGACTCGCTGTACATCGAGCCGGCAGCCTTCGCGCGCACGGTCAAGGCAGACTCGGAGCTGTACCTGCGGGCGCTGCAGCAAGCAGACCTGCCGGTCCAGGGGGGGGACCCCGTGTTCCGCGTGTTCCAGCGCTTCGATGACGACCTGGTGCTGGCGGACGCGGCGGGTGATCTGGGCGTGACCATCACCGATCTGCGAGATGATCTGGATCTACTCAATCCGCGTCTCGCCATCCTGGAGCGCGCCACGATCGATCGCGACGACTTCACGCAGCTGTACGTGGAGAGCCTGTGCATCCTGTCGGAGCCGAACGAAAATCAGCCCGATCCGGCGCTCTGCGACCTGATCGATCAGTGACCGGCGGCGCAGGCAAGACAATGAAGACTTAGCGGGGTCAGAGGTCCCCCCGCTCGACGAACCCGCGAGCAGCGCGCTCGCGGGGGAGTCACAATCACAGAGGTCTGAGTGTGATGGAGAGCTAGATCTCCGCAAAAGATCTGGCGCCTGGGCACCCCGAGCTTGCGCTGCTCGGGGTGCTTGGGTTTTTTGTGGCGCCGTGCGCCGCCGGTTGGGGGCCGCCATCGAGGCTGTGGGCGTGGCGTGGTAAGGCTGTGAGCCCATGGGCCGGTATGCACGGGTGGCGACCACTGCAGCTTCCGCCGTGCACCGCGCCGGCTCCTCGTGTATGCTCGATGAACATGGTCGCCTCTCGCGCGTTCAACGGCTGCTTCTGGTGCTTTACCGGCGCCAGCTCCAGCTATTGGCGCTGGAGCTGGGAGACGGCCTGGGTCCGTTGCAGCTAGCAGCCTGAAAATCGGCTCTTGCCCACAACCCTCGGTCGTCCTGACCGGGGGTTTTTTGCTTTGTGCCGCTGTGGGCTGCTGCGGGCCGCGCCCCGAGTCTCTCCACATCTCAACCTCAATCCTTCACCCGAAAGCCTCGCCTCATGTCTGCAATAGCTTCCGTTACCGCGGCGGAGCCGCCCGCCCGCCGCCTCAACCCTGCCGCGCCAGCCAGCAGCGAGCTCAGCATCCCCAGCGCAGCACAGCTGAAGGAGCGCTTCTCCCTGACGGCTCCGGCGCTGCGCGCCATCGAGTCGGCACGGGCTCGCGCTAGCGAGCTGGTGCAGGGCAGGGACGATCGGCTGCTGTGCGTCGTCGGCCCCTGTTCCATCCACGAGCCCGAGAGTGCGCTGGAGTACGCGGCACGCCTGGCCCCGCTGGCCCGGCGCCACGCGCGCGAGCTCTTGATCGTGATGCGCGTGTACCTGGAGAAGCCGCGCAGCACGGTGGGCTGGAAGGGGCTGATCAGTGACCCTCACCTGGATGGTCGTTGTGACATTGGCCGCGGCCTGAGCCTGGCGCGCGAGCTCATGACCCAGATCGCGAACCTGGAGCTGCCGATGGCCAGCGAGCTCCTCGATGGCAACCTGTCCAGCTACTTCAGCGACCTGCTGAGCTGGGCCGCCATCGGCGCGCGCACCACCGAGAGCCAGCCGCATCGTGAGCTGGCTTCATCGTTGCCGTTCCCCGTCGGCTTCAAGAACGGCACCGATGGGCGCATCGAGGGCGCGCTCGGTGGCATGCTGAGCGCCGGTCGCCCCCACCGCCGCCTTGCGCCGGATGAGCATGGCTGGCTGCGCGCGCACGAGAGCTCGGGCAATCCAAGCTGCCATCTCACCCTGCGTGGTGGCTCCGCAGGCCCCAACTACGACGCCGCCAGCGTGCGCCGCGCCAGCGAGAGCGCAGCCGCCGCGGGGCTACCCAGCCGCGTGCTGGTGGACTGCAGCCATGGCAACAGCGGCAAAGATCACGAGAACCAGCCGCGCGTGGCGGCCGAGGTGGCGCGGCAGGTGACCGCCGGGGGCCGGCACGTGCTGGGCGTCATGATCGAGAGCCATCTGGTTGCCGGCCGGCAGGCTCTGGGCGCCGACCCGGCAGGATTGCGATACGGGCAGAGCATTACCGACGCTTGCGTGGATTTTGCAGCCACAGAGGCCGTGCTGGACGAGCTCGCCGAGGCGCTGCGCGCTCAGCGCGGCGCGGGCCAGCGCTCCTGAGCGCTCTGGGCTGCGTACCACGCCCGGTTACGTGCTAAGTCGAGCAGCCGCGGGCCAGCGTTCGCTGGCCCGGTTTGGCTCAGCCCCACAGAGGCATTTCCCATGTCCGAACTGAATCCGGTCAGCGCAGATCCCCGTGACGTCAGCAAGCCGCGCTCCTTGCGGCTGCATGCCAGCGACAACGTGCTGGTGGCCGTGAGCGAGCTACCCGAGGGCACGCGGGTGGAAGACGTGGTCGCACGCCAGCCCATTCCCGCCGGGCACAAGCTAGCCTCCGCCGCCATCGCCGACGGTGAGCCCGTGCGCAAGTTCGGTCAGATCATCGGCTTTGCCCGCGGCGCCATCCGCGCGGGGGAGCACGTGCACGAGCACAACTGCGTGTACGCCGAGTTCAGCCGCGAGCTGGAGGTCGGGGTGGATTATCGCCCGACCGACTTCGTGCCTGCCGCCGAGCGCGCCACCTTTCAGGGCTTCGTGCGTGCGGATGGCAGGGTGGCCACGCGCAACATGCTGGGCGTGGTCACCACCGTCAACTGCTCGGCCACCGTGGCGCGCGCGATTGTCGATCGCCTGCGGGTGCAGGCGCTGAGAGACTTTCCGTACGTCGATGACATCGTGGCCTTCACCCACACGGGCGGCTGCGGTACCGCCACCACCGGCGAGAACATCGAGACCCTGCGCCGCACCCTCGCCGGCTTCATCAAGCACCCCAACCTGGCTGGCGTCTTGCTGCTGGGCCTGGGTTGTGAGTCGAATCAGGGCTCGGCAGTGCTCGACAGCGCGGGCCTCCAGGAGGGGCCCCATCTGCGCTACCTCAACATCCAGGACGTGGGCGGCAGCCGGGCCACGATGGAGCGCGGGATGGAGGCGCTGCTGGAGATGTTGCCGCGCGCCAACGAGGCGCGCCGCCAGACGGTGTCGGCCGAGCACCTCGTGCTGGCTTTGCAGTGCGGCGGCTCTGACGGCTACTCCGGCATCACCGCCAACCCCGCGCTCGGCGCCGCCGCCGATCTCGTGGTGCGCCACGGTGGCACCGCCATCCTGTCCGAGACGCCCGAGATCTACGGCGCAGAGCAGCTGCTCACCCGCCGCGCCGTCAGCCGCCCCGTGGCAGAGAAGCTGCTCGAGCGCATCCGCTGGTGGGAAGAGCACGTGCGCGCCAACGGCGGCTCCATGAACAACAACCCCTCCCACGGCAACAAGAAGGGCGGCCTCACCACCATCCTGGAGAAGAGCCTGGGCGCGGTGGCCAAGGGCGGCACCACCGGCCTGATGGGCGTGTACAAATACGCCGAGCCCATCACCGAGCGCGGCTTCGTGTTCATGGACTCACCCGGCAATGATCCATATTCCGCCACCGGCCAGGTCGCGAGTGGCGGCAACATCCTCTGTTTCACCACCGGTCGCGGCTCCGTCTACGGCTGCAAGCCCGCGCCCTGCCTCAAGCTCAGCACCAACACCCCGCTGTACGAGAAGATGAGCGAGGACATGGACATCGACTGCGGCACCCTGCTCACCGGCAAGACCACCGTGCAGAAGCTGGGGCAGCAGATCTTCCAGCGAGTGCTGGAGGTGGCGTCGGGGGCGAAGTCGAAGAGTGAGGAGCTGGGGTTTGGGGATAATGAGTTTGTGCCCTGGAGGATCGGGGCGGTGATGTGAGGGGCGGGTGAGGGGCAGCGGCAGGGCTAGGGTTTGGGGGTAGGGGTAGGGCTCGGGTGAGAGCGGGGGTGGGGGGCGCCTCGCTGGCTTGCTCTTGCGCCAGTGCCGGGCGTTGTGCGGGGGCGTTGGGCGTTAGCGCTGCGCGACTTTCATCGGTCTTGTTGAGGTCGGTGGGTGGGCTTGGGCTTGGGTTTCCCGCTTACTCCCGCGGCAAGAACCGGCAGGCTCGCTACCAGTCGGCTGCGGCTTCGGCGCGTGAGGCTCTGGCATGCTTCGAGACGGCGGAGGCGTTCGGCTGGGTGCAGCCGCTCCCTCCCGAGCTCGGTGCTCTGTTTCACCGTGTCATCGGTACCATCGTACGGTTGATCGAGCCGCGGCGCTGAGGCCCAGAGGCTCGGCGGGCTCTACAGAGCCCGCCGGGCGCTAGCTCTCTGGCCAGACGCCGAGCTCGCGGCAGTGAGCGATGGCGCCGGGTGCGTCGTCGAAGAGGCGGGCGCTGCAGCCTTCGGGGGCCTGTGAGGCCAGCTGGCGCAGCGCTGCTGCGCGCTGCGCGCGGGAGACGTTGCGGATCAGGATGCCGCGGACGCGGCCGGGGTAGCGGCGGGCTGCGTCCAGATAGATGTCGAGGTCACGCTGGCCGCTGTCGCCGATCAGCAGGAAGGGCAGCCGGGGATAGGTCTCGAGCAGCTGGGCGATGGCCGTGGGCTTGTGGGGCACGGCGCGCGGGTCGCGCAGCAGCCGCACCTGGCGCAACAAGAGCGGGCCGCGCGGCAGCTGCTGCTCGCGGATGAACTGCTCGAGCAGCGGGAAGATGTTCCACACGCTCTGCGAGACGTAGAAGAAGGGCGCGTCGTTGCCCGCGCGGGCCAGGCCGCGATACAGGTCGCGCGTGCCCTCGAAGGTGCGGCGGGTGAGCGCGTTGCCCAGCAAGGTCACGTACAGCATCTTGGCCTTGTTGCTCACGTGGGTGCGCAAGATGGTGTCGTCGATGTCGCTGATCACGCCGAAGCGCGCGCGCTCGCTGGGGATGAGCACCGCGCTCTCCGCGCTGGGCAGCGACTCGGTGGGGTAGGGCACGTGGATCACGTGCGCCTTCACCGGGAGCCAGCCCGGGCGTGCCGGCGCCTTCAGCCGCACGCGCGCGAGGAAGTACCCGTCCTCGTCGGTGACCGCCTCGCTGACGGTGCCAGCCACGTCGAGCCGCAGCTGCACCCCCGGCACCTCGTCGGACTCGAACTGATCCCAGGAGCGCCGCAGGTTGCTCAGGCGCGGGTCGGCCGGGTCGGGCTCGGCGCCGGGGTGCTCCTCCAGCACCCTGCCGCGCACCAGCACGTCCCGCCCGCTGCCGTAGCCGCCATACATCGCGATGTGCAGCGGCGCGAGCCAGCCAAAGCGCTGCTTCACCCCGCGCCGCCACTGCGCAAAGCGACGCCCTCTGTCGCGCAGCTGGTCGATCAGGCTGGGCCGCATGGAAGCAAGAGTATAGCGGCCCGCGGCGCCTGCGCAGCTCGCCCCGATCGCCGTGAGCTAACCCGCGCTGTCCGCGGCGATGCGGAAGGCAGCGGCCTCGCCGCTCGCGCTGCCCATGCCCACACCGTAGCCCATGGTGTAGCGCGGGTTCAGCTCTCCCAGCGGGTTGAGCAGCGTCTGCCCGCCCGCAGCGCGCCATGTATACGCATCGATACCGAAGGGCCCGAAGTAGCCCGCGCGAGAGAGCGCCTCCGCTGCGCGCTCCGCGCTCTCGAAGATCTCCCGCCGCTGCGCCTGGCTCAGCTCGTCCGGGCCG
Source organism: Polyangiaceae bacterium (assembly GCA_025937895.1). GTDB lineage: Bacteria > Myxococcota_A > Polyangia > Polyangiales > Polyangiaceae > SZUA-265. The sequence goes on from JAICQL010000115.1 coordinate 24,803, forward strand.
AGCAGCTCGCTCGACAGCCACGCGCGCCAGACGTCCGTGCGCTGCGTGCACACCCGACCCAGCCGCACGGAGCCGTCGGGCGAGATGTAGCCGTGCAACGAGAGCTCGCGCTCGAGCTCCAGCCACGGCTCCGCCAGTACACCGCCCAGGCGCAGACTATCAGCGAGCCAGCGCCGATCGTCTGCGGACAAGGTGGCACCCATGCGCCGCTGCCCGCGCCCCGCGAAGCCAAACGGCCGCTTGAACAGCCACGGCGCACCGCCGCGCGCCGCCAACGTCTGCTCCAGCAGCTCGGCGCTGGTCAGGAAGCAAGCACCCGGCGCGCCACCGCCCAGCCCCACGTAGAACTGCCGGTGACACACC